>CAZJBR010000025.1:0-7779 GCA_964544435.1 uncultured Methanosarcinales archaeon | reverse complement strand
AAGGAACAACTTTTCCTACATTGCCTTGCTCCTTGAAAGAAAGTTCTACTTTTTGGGTAGGCTTCTCAACACTACAACTTACAAGAAAAATTGTTAAGATACACAATATATAAACATAATTTCTGTCTTTTTTCATAATTCTACCTCTTTTAAGCAGAGAATTCCTAAACAACTAAATATTTAAACTTTTCGGATGGCGACTCCAAAATTTACCCGCTTTCGGCAGAAACTTATATTGTAAGAAAAACTACGGCGACAACTGGATTTACAGTGGGTTTTCGAACTTTTCGTCTATGGGAATTCTGACAACAATAAAAGCATTTTCCAGTGATTATCCAAAAGTAAACGTATAAATCTTGAATCCCTTTCCGGAAACGTCTATCTGAATTGCATGGGAGTCGTAATTTTCAGCATTTGCAAGGTTGTAAAGCTTGAATTCTTTTATGTTTGACACGCTCTTATTCTGTTTTATTTCAACATCACTCCCTTTGGTTTTCTCTGTTTCAAATTCGTTATTTAAAAACACAAAAGCCTCTGAGACGTTTTCAGAGCCTGCAACTATGTTCACGGATTTTGCCTGGAATATCAGCAAGATTGAGCCTTCGTCATCAACCAGCTCCATGTTGTCTTCGTTATTTTTCCATTTGCCATCAAAATAAACATTATTTGAAGTTATAGAAGACGGAAATTTATAATCAACTGCCCCGCCCTGCTTGATTCCTTCAGGGTTGCCGAAATTGCCCCTTGAGAACTGGTAGCCAAAATAGATTTCAGGCGTGCCAACGCGGTAAGGGCTGGATTCAACAGCTTCCTGAGGCTTGCTGATGCTTGTATTTATTCCATTTTTCTGGTTGAGCCTCTCCATTCTCTCATTCAGCAATTGCTGTATCATTTTTTCAGTTTCGTCATAGGAGCCTTCTCCAATATGATCATATCTGATATAGCCGTCAATGTCAATTAAAAATTTATGAGGCCAGTACCTGTTCTGGTAAACGCTCCATGTTGCATAGTTGTTGTCCTGCGCAACAGCATACTTCAGCTGGTAGTCATTGACTGCTTTGAGAACATTCTCATATTTTTTCTCGAACTCAAACTCAGGAGTGTGCACTCCGACAATCACGAGCCCCTTATCGCGGTATTTCTTGTCCCATTCTTTCAGATAAGGCAATGTCCTTATGCAGTTAATGCATGTGTATGTCCAGAAATCAACCAAGACAACTTTGCCCCTCAATTGTTCTATCTTCAGAGGCTCGGAATTAATCCATCTGTCAATGCCTGCAAAGTCAGGCGCTCTTGGGTATTGATTTTGATTATCAACTTTGTTGCCTAAATCTGCATTTATTTTTGGCTTTTTCGCCTCTATGTACATGATAGACCCAGCTACAAGAATAACCACAACCAAAGTTAAAAACGGTTTTCTTACAAAGATTAAATTTTTCATGATAAGAGTGATGAAGCGAAAAACAGGTTTGCAACAGCATTCAGCTTATTTGTGAACACAAGTACGCCCAAAATCAGTAATAAAATTCCGACTATAATCTTAAAATATTTGAAAAAAGTTGCTGATTTACTGATAAGCTGTGTTGCCTGTGTTGTGAATAATCCGACAAGCAGGAATGGCAGCCCCAATCCTAATGCGTACGAAAGCAGCAGGATAAAGCTTAAGCCCGGCTTTGTAACAGCCAAAGCCAAAATGCTGCCCAATATGGCGCTGACGCACGGCGTCCACCCGACTGCGAATGCTGCCCCGAAAACAAATGAAGTAAGGTAAGTTACGCTGAACTTTTTCTTGACAGCAAACTTGTGCTCTCTCTCTAAAAAGCTTATTTTTATTAAGCCTAATATGTATAATGCAAATAAAATTATAATCACTCCTCCAATTCTGGAAAGCCATGTCTGGACATTGTAGGAGACTCTTTCGAGAACTGTGTTCAGCAAAACTCCTAATAAGGCAAATATGACTGAAAACCCAAGCACAAATGCCACGCTGTTCAAAAACACTTTTAATCTTGCGCCCTGCTGACCTGTGCTTGTGCCCGACAGGTAAGCCAAAAATCCAGGAATCAATGGCAATACACAAGGGCTGACAAAAGAGATCAATCCTGCAGCAAATGCAACAATTATTGTTGTTTCAACCATCTCACGCCTTTGCTAATTCATCCAAATATCTTTGCTTGTCCCACGAGTCTGGCCACTTGCCTGCCCTTTGGCCATCTCTTAAAATAACTTTTGTGTGCTGATATGAAACTCCAAATTCCTTGGCTAGTGCCTCTTCGTCAGCATCTGTATCTGAGTCCCTGAAATTTACCCTGAATCCTATCAAGCTAGGGTCATTTACCTCGTTAAAAGCAGCGAACGTGTTTGGCTGCTCAGCCCTGCATGTAGGGCACCAATCTGCATAGAAATAAAGCAGTATCTTCTTGTTTTGCCGCAAAGCTTTGCCATAGTCAGCTTTGTTGAATTCAATATATTTTGATGATTCTGTTCCGGCAAGAATTTTTCCGGTATAGCCGTCATTTGCAATCATTGATTCTTTTTCTGCGTCCTCCATCATTTCGCCGGCCTTCATGAAGGTGCCGTCCATCCAGATTGATTCACCTTCCTGCAATGTGAAAGCCGTGCCATTTTCCCGTATTACTTTGCCGTCTCTCATGACTTTTGTGCCGTCATTCAGTATACCATCCTTTTCCATCATTGACTCTGCCTTAGTTTTTTCATCAATCATTACCATCTTTCCATTCTTCATCTCAAAGCCGATTTCTGCCATTTCGCCGGCTTCTTTTTCCATCATACTTTTATCTTCGACATCCTTAGTTGTATCTTTAGCACATCCAAAAACAGCAACACTGAAAATCGCCATTAAAACCAAAAAGTATTTTATTTTCATTTTCTCCGCCTCACTCCCACGTTATTTTTAGCAAAATCGAAAATCCTATAGCCTGCAGTAAAGTCAAAATAAAAACATGGATTTCCACTTCAGGAACATAATAATCCATCATAGTCAGGTAGAAATAAAGCGATACTAAATTCTGCACCAAAAACAGCAGTGCAAAGATAAACAGCCCGAGTGTAAATTTTGATTTTATCTTCATTAGATTTTTATAATACACATACAGAAGCCCAAGCAAAAGCAGAGTTGAGAGTAATGTGAACGCAGTGATTACCTTCATTAGAACTGAATCCATGGATTGTTGAAAGTGCAGTCTGTTTATTTACTTTTTCCCAAATTTGGCCCAAATCTCGCCAAAAAGAATGATGTTTGCCTGCATTAACTCAGACAGGAAGTAAACAGCCCCGTAATTTCCCTTGTTTACTGCCGTGATTATATTATTTTTCTCTAGAACTTCCAAATGATGCCTTACAGTCTTGTAGTCAAGATTCAGCATTTCCGCGACTTTATTTGCATTAGATGGGTTTTTCTTCAATAGGTTTATAATTTTGCCTCTTGTTTCTCCGCCTCTTGTGCCAGCTATAAGATACCACAATAGGTTTTTCATTGTTTGAGTTTATAACATTAACAATATCGGGATGATTGAATTGTTGCCAGTTTCTTTCATTATTTCTTTTATCTTGTCAAGCCTTTCCATATTCAAATAATATTTCCAGCCATGCTTCTTTTTCTTTTTGCCGCAGATTTTTTGCTTGACTAATGCTTCAACTACAATTTCTACTTTGTCCTTAGTAATTTGCAATTTTGAGAATTCTCTATCTGTAGCACCTTTCGCCAAATTATCAAGATAAAGTGAGCCTTTACCAAAACAACCTGCTTTGAAGAGAGTTCTGCATACTGCTCTGCTTATGATTATATATCCACTTCTTTTAACTTTTGCCATGTTTAATGCAAACAAAATCTATTGTGTATAATGCAACAATTTATAAATCTTGTGGTATTTTTTAAGCTTTATAAGGCTAAATTTATAAACTTATAAGGCTAAAAACGAAATATTTATATAATAGCTTCCCTATCCCTATGGGTATGAAATCGTTATTTTTGAAAAAACAAGGCAGCACTCCAAAAAACAAAGTACTGGATTTTTTAATAACATACTCCGAATTAGATTACTCCCTAAAAGAAATAGCAAAGCATTCTGAAGCTGGATATTCAACCGTAAAGATTTTAATCAAAAAATTAGTAAAAGACAAATGGGTAATTCCTACAAGAAAAATCTCAAAGATTAAGCTGTATAAGTTAAATGTGAATAATCCTGAAGTAAAGAAATTTATAGAATTTTATTGGGAAGTAATTGAGAATGAAATTAGAGACAAAGAAGATATTAAACAAGATTTTAAATCTTCATCATCAATGAAAGGGCTAGCAGTGTCTGCTAAAAATGCATAATTACTTCAAACTTTCCTCAATAATCTTCTGTTATTCCGTATAATTTATAGACTTCTTCGTCAATTTCATTGTCTGTTCTCTTGTAAAATTGGCCATAAATCAAGATTATTTTAAACTCTATAAAAAATTTCCTATTCAAGAATTAAGCTTGGTCTGTCTTTCGACCTTTTCTTCCTTGGCAGGCTTGCCTTTGCCCCAGCCAGAATAGTAAGTGACAGGTTTTTCCTTTCTCAGCTTAAATATAGGCTTCTTTTTATTCTTGGCTTTCTCTTCCTCAACTTCCCTTTCCAGAATTTTCAAGAGGCGGTTGTCCATTGCTATTTCTTAACCACTAATCTTAACCTTGGAACTCTCAATCTTATTGTACAGATAAAAAATTATCCCAAAATAAGAAGCGTAAGCAATAGCTTCCAGCAAGCTTGGATTCCCGTTATATCCGAATAATCCCTTTAAGAAACTTCCAATTACCCCTTTTTCACTTAAGATGTGGTTTATGTCAAACAATGGGGAAATAATTCCACCGACTAATCCCGCTTCCTCAAACTCGTGAACCCCGTGAGCCACCAGTCCTGCTGCAAACAATATGAGCAAAATGCTGCTTATCCCAAATAGTCTCTTCAGATTTATTTTTTTAGTGCTTATAAAAAATAAGTAGCCCACGATAATTGCAGCAATGATCCCCAAAGTTCCGCCAATGAAATTTATTCCGCTTGCGTAATTGACTGCGTTCAGGAAAATAACAGTTTCGATGCCTTCCCTTATAACTGCAATAAAAATAAGCATAAAAATTCCAATATGAGAGAACAATGGCTGCACGCTCATCAGATGCCTTTCGACTTTTCCTTCAATCTCTTTTGACATGTGCCTCTGCCGCATCATCCAAAGAATCATTGTGGTAAGCAGGAAGGCGCCAATGAGCATTGTCGTCCCCTCGAATACCTGCTCTGATCTGCCCTCAAACTCGCCTGCAAAAACTGTAAACGTAAAGGCTGCAAGAACACTTGAAAGTATTCCAATTAAGATTGCATAATACACTGTTTTTTTATAATTCTGGTTGTTTGTCCTGTTCAAATATGCGAGAACTATGCCAACAACAAGGCTTGCTTCCAATGTTTCCCTTGACGTAACCAAAAATGATTCTATCATTTATTTACTCTTTTATTGTTTTTGATAATAATTTTTTTGATTTAATGGGATATAATAATGAGAATCTGCTATGTTATGACCGCCAATTGCGCCGACAACACTTGCTCCAACTACCAATGCGCCCCCTAATCCGGTTGCTACAGCTGCGCTTCCAACTAAAAGTCCACCCAAGGCCGCACCTATATCACCTTTATCAACCATCAAAATCACCTAAACTTAACAATTGTTAATTTAGAATAAGACTATGTATTTAAATCTTTTGATGCTGTGATGCTCTTCGATCATCGTGAGACTGACAAAGGGCGTTGTTAGACATACTAAGACAATCTGGTTTAACAAGAGAAGAATTTTTAAAACTCCTTCAGTATCTACTCATATCATGAACTGCTGCAGCCAAAAGCCAATATTTGAAATGCACTCCGGGGAGAAGCTTTGCAAGGCCCATTTCACAGGATATTTTGAGGCAAAAGTTTTCAAGACGATAAGGCAGTTCAACCTAATTGAAAAAGCAGAGAATTTGGGGGTTGCATTGTCAGGCGGAAAGGATTCTTTGACAGTTCTGCACATCCTGAATAGATTTTCAGTGCAAAATCCCAAGATAAAAATCAATGCGATTGCAATAGACGAGGGAATCCATAACTACAGGGAGAAAACATTGAAAACTGCATTAGATTTTTGCAGCAAGAATAATATACAATTGCATATTTTTTCTTATAAAGATGAATTTGGATTGACTTTAGACGAAATGCTTAAAATCCTGAATGTAAAGCCGTGCGCAATCTGCGGCATTTTCAGGAGGTATTTGCTTAATAAGAAATCAAGAGAGCTTAAACTTACAAAGCTTGCCACAGGCCATAATCTTGACGATGAGTGCCAGTCAGTTTTGATGAACCAGATGAGAAATGATGTGAAAGCAAGCGCGAGGCTCGGCCCAAAAAGCGGCTTGGTGAAGGATGAAAAGTTTGTGCAGAGAATCAAGCCTTTGTATTTGTGCACTGAAAAAGAGGTTACCACATACGCGTTTGTTAACGGATTGCTTGACAATTTTAATGAGTGCCCAAATGTCAGCCAATCATTCAGGGCGCAGGTGAGGGACGCAATTAATGATTTGGAAAGCAAGTTTCCCGGCACAAAGTATGCCATAATAAATTCATTTCTCCATGTGCTCCCTTACCTAAAGGAAAGATTTAAAGAGGGCGCAATAAAAGTGTGCATGAATTGCAGCGAGCCCGGTTCAAATGATGTCTGCAATGCCTGCATTCACTTGGAGAGGTTGAAAAGCAAAGTTGAGGTAAAATGAAACTGACGGCACTTTATTTGGCCTATAATTTGTTGGCTATGCAGCCGGAGACACAACTCCAAATTTCTCAGCACGATGCAATCGAAGGGATTGTAAATCAAGCGGTAAAAGGTTGCGAAAGAACCAGAAAGATTCTGGAGAAAGAATCACGTTCAGGTGAGGAGATATCATCAATTCGGTATGTTTATCGAATACCGCCTGACGAGGCAAGAAGTTTGCTTCCTTCTTCCTATGGACTTTTACCGTATAAAAATTTTTCAGGAAAGGATATCTCAGTCAGGTTTCTCAAGTA
The DNA here is from genome assembly GCA_964544435.1 of uncultured Methanosarcinales archaeon. Classification (GTDB taxonomy): domain Archaea; phylum Nanobdellota; class Nanobdellia; order Woesearchaeales; family GW2011-AR4. The sequence continues at coordinate 702 of CAZJBR010000025.1, read as the reverse complement.
CGAAAATTCTCAAAATGACTGGAATGTTGCTGTTTATTACAGAACTGAAAATCGCGAGCCCATCAGCATATATATTGCACAAGGCCGGATTATTGAAGTTGGAAAAGATAAAGTCCAGATGCTGGACATACCGGATTTAAATGTTAGATTGAAGAGAAACAAAGAAAATGTATTTAATGATTTTAATTTGAGAAGATTAGCACATAACATTGAAAATGCATTTTATAGTTGTGATGGCCAAGATAGGATAAATCTTGAGGAAAATTTTAAGAATGCAAGTCCATTAGAAGGAAAGCAGCCAGACGAACCCATTGTTCCTCCATGGGATTTCATGACTCGTAGGATTCCAGTTTAAATTTGAATATCCAAGATGGGGTAAGATTTCTTGAATAAGTGTTGCTTTCACATAATTCGAGGTGATGGCAAATGTATTACAGAACAAAGTTTTGCATAGGATTAGACATCCATACAATGTGTGCCCTTATAGAAGAGTGTCGTCGATCCCACCTAAATATGTTTAACCATATAAAGTGATACTCATAACCTAAAGGAACACAAAATTAAGTTGGAAAAGAAAAACAAATCTTTTCCGACTGTATTCTGGAAATCTTATAGAAAATTATTTATAAGGCAAGAATATACCAATGTCATTAAATCGGAGGTGGATAATATGTTTACTTTGCCAAAGTTGCCTTATGCGTA
>CAZJBR010000024.1:7717-8183 GCA_964544435.1 uncultured Methanosarcinales archaeon | reverse complement strand
TGCAGACATGCTCGATGTCCTGTCAGTAATCAATGCAGAATCAGAAACTTTTCCCTCTATTGTAAAATTTGCGCTTTTCAAGCCTATCCTAACCGGTATAGTCTTCTTGGCCATTGAAGCATAGTTCAGCACACCAGATAGATTAGAGTTATTCAGGGCTACTGTCTGCTCGTTTGATGAAGGATACGACTCAAACAATGTTGTGTTTCCCATTGTCAGATATACCCGGTATTCGCTTAGGAAATGCAATGAAATATTCATATTGCCTGGCGCACTTGGGGCGTAAATAGAAGAGTAAAGATTGATAACTCCGTCAATTCCTGGCAAGGAATATTTTTCATAGCCGATTATGTTTGTGTCGTTATAGGAGGATGTGGTATAAGAAACCCGCAAAAATCCTCCCGCAATATACCTGCTTCCCGACGTGAAATTGATTGTTATGATATTTTCTCCGGCATTGAAATTT
>CAZJBR010000024.1:0-7707 GCA_964544435.1 uncultured Methanosarcinales archaeon | reverse complement strand
CAAAATCAATTTCTTTGTAAGGTTGCCATCTCCTTCGTACCCTCCGAAGTAAACGTATGCGTTGGTTCTCTTGCTTTTAATTCCGTTTAGTAAGACCCTTCCCGTAAATCCCTGAGTTGGCTTGGCCTTTGCTATGCCGCTTACTAGCTTTCTGGAAGAAACAAGCGACTTTTTCAAAGCAATGCCTCTAGTATATATCTCTTCGTCGTTGACCAAAATTTTGAAGCCATAATTACCAGGCACTACCTCTTCTGTTAGGTTCCTTGTGAAATTCGTTGCAAGTTCCGCATCGCCGTTGGCCCAGAATTCGCCAATCTGCTCAATTAATGTGCTGTTGATGTTTGTTATCAGTCCGCTTGAAATGAGAGATTTGATATAATCGTTGTTCATCTCGCCGACAGTCATAGCTGAGAAAACCCTAACAATGTCCTGCGATGCATAGTTCACATTGACCCTTTGCTGCTCCGCAGAATAAAAATTAGAAACAAGCATAATTGCAATTATAATAATTCCTGATGCCAGCAGGCTGTCAATTGTGAAAAATACCGCTTTTTTCATTGCCATAAATAAATAACCATCTTGACAATTCTTGAATTGTAAGCCAGGAAGCGCTCAGTCTTTGCAAGCCTTTTTATGTTTGCTTTTGACAGGTCAATTGGAGTGCAAGTGCCTTCAATAAGAGCTTGCGCCGCAGCTTCCACCATCTTAACAAAATCCCCATTGAAATATGAAACTTGAAAATCGCTGAAAAAATAAACTGTTCCGTTGCCGTATTTCCATTTTGAGATAGCTTTATCGTCAGTCTGGTTAAATGTGGCAATTGTTGCAAGTTCGAGCGCCGGTATGCTTGATGACGTATCATTTTCTACATAATAATATTGACTGAATACTAAACTTTCTCCAGTTGTTAACTGCAAATACGGGTCTGTATTGTTTACTATCGCTGTTCTTTGGCTTTGCGATTGTCCTGTTTTTTTCCTGAATGTAACCCCAACAAGCTCCCTATCCTGAGCTGTCACTAATTCTCCGCTCACCATTAGCAAGCCGCCGCTTGAAGAATAATTATTAAACTTGTCTTTAAGACTATTGTAGTTCCCGCCGCTCAACAAAGGATGCTCAAGGACCAGAAACTGGTATTTGCTTAAGTTGCTTGCTAGAGCATCGATATCGTCTATGTTCTGCGGGTTGTCATCAAAATAAATGTCAGCCTTAAAAGTCCCATCCATAAAATCCTTTAAGAAGGAATCATCAGGGTCTTGATAGTAATAAGCGCTTTTAATATCATGGGTCGTGTTGACAATCGGATGGCCGATGCCGCATACCCCGTTTATGTTTAATACTTTCCCATCGCTGTTGGCAAAAAATACAAAGTAGTCATAGATGGTGCCGAATTTCCTTTTTGTATCGTTGTAGCCAAGCTGTTTGAATAATCTAATTTTAGATGCGTCAATCCTCTGTTCATTAGCTATGCCTATTCTTATTGCTGAGGCATTGTCCCAGTCACTGGGGTAGCCGCTTAAGACTAATGATGACGAGACAGACCTCGCATCCGCAATCAGATTATTCATTTCATTCTTATCTCGGTTGGCCGAATTGTTGGTATAATTAAAATAAATGGCCAGAGTAAATATGAAAAGCAGCAATGCGATTGTAAAGTCCATATACAAGGCCTGGGATGAGCGCGAGCAAAATAGTTGAGCTCTGGCGCAGTGGTTGCGCAAGCGCTTTATTTCAGTTGATATAGATAACACCCCCGCTTTTATTTATCACATTTGTTCCTTTGCTTATATTGCCAATAACTTTCGGTATTGATGAAAGATAGATGCTGTTTTTTGATTGAACTATTACTGTCGAATTCTGTATTGTTATGGAATAATTAATGCTGTCCAAGGCGTCTGGGACGCCGAATATTCTTACATACCCATCTTCCACATTGGCGGCTATACTAAGCTCCATTTGCAGCTTTAATGCAAGATCCCTGACAGCCTCGTTTTCCTTTTCTGTCCGGAAGTCATTCAATTGGTTGATTGAAGCAATATCAAAAGCTATTGCTATCAAGAATCCCAACCCTAAAAATACAAAAAACTCAGCACTTATCTGTGCCTTAGAATGCATCCAACACCTCTTTTTATTTTTTAATTCGATGTTATGCTGACATACCCTCCCTCAGCTTTTATTGTTACTATATGTATTCCCTGCGTTGTTGGGAGGCTGCCGCTCATATTGACGGCAGAAACCTGCACAATGTCAGTTATTCCGCTTCTGGTCTTTATCTTGAATAAAACCTCATAGTTTTCAAGGCTTGTGGAGTATATATTCTCTGGAAAGTTCAGCTTTAATGTAGTCTGGGACGGCTTTCCAAGATAGTGCACAGACTCAGACGAATCAGCTATTTTCCTGGCAATCTGCAAAGCCTGACCTGTCGCAACCGAATCGCTTGAATCTGATGTGTAAGTGTAGTAAATCAGCAGCAAAGGCAGGGACATAAGAGTTGCAAAGCCCATTATAAACATATATTCCACACTTACTTGAGATTTTGATAGATTCATATTTTTCTAGATATTCTGCCCGGCTTGTTCGTTTTAGAACTTGATTGATTTTCTTTTATTACCTGCCCTATTTTTCTGCCGTCTTCCTTGAAGCCGAATTCCTCGCTGATTTTCAGCACCCTGAAAGAAGCAATGATAAATGCAACATAAGCAAAAATGATGAATATATATTCAGGGTAAGTGGACAGCCCCTCAATGTCTATGCTGACTCCAATGATGCTTCTTGTTGTTTGCCAAACAGAAAAAAGTACTATAAAAGACAGGCATATCGCAAAATTATCCAAATACCTCTTTATAGAGCCTTCGCTCAGCCTGTTTCTTGCCCTTGAAATAAGCAAAAGCGACGCAATCCCGAATATAACTGTGGTTATGCTCACAAAGACTAAAATTGCCATTACTATTCACCTCCTAAATCCACTCTCTCATCAGACATCTGGGTAAGCTCGTCAAGTAATGCCTGCTCTGTCTCATTTGCAAGGGTTATTATGGCCCCTTTTATTTTCCATTCCCTCATCTTTCCTGTCAAGAAATGCGTGAATCTTGCCACTGTGCTTGGCTTGTTGAAAATTGACAGCGTGTTCAAAGAGTCAAATACAAGGAATTTTTCATCTGTAGGAATTGATTTAATTGCCTGGTCCATTGCAACCGATATGTCGCTTAATTTTTCAGGGCTTCCTATATAAAGGCAATTCTCCACCTTTCTTGACTGCGTTCTCGAGGCAGCGTCAATAAAAATAATAAGCCTTTGGTCAATCTTGTTATTTATTAGGTTTCTTTGAATGATCTCGTAGGGCTTGTTTAAGGTTACATAAACGCCCGGGACGGAATTGTTGCTGACTAAGAATTTCACGATATCTATTGTTGCTTTCTGGTAGTTTTTTGCGCCAACAGTAACTAAAAGGATATAATCGTTTAATGATTTTACCTCATTTTTGAAATTTCCCTCTAGCTCCAGCATTTTCACCACTTTTTAACAAAATTCCGATTGCTGTGAATATAAACTTTTCGTATTAAATCGAAAAATGAAAAACATAAATCTTTTATATTAGTGCATGTCAAAACAATAAAAAAGGGTGATATTTTGGCTGTGGATAGAATAAAAACAGGCGTGCCTGGTTTGGACAACGTACTTAAAGGCGGATTAAGGAGGAATGCTACTATCTTAATTACTGGAGCTCCAGGAACTGGGAAAACCCTGCTCGCTTTGGAATTCATATATTACGGCGCAAAAGACAATAATGAAAACGGCATTTTTATAACAACAGAAGAAAGCCCGGAAGTGCTGGACCAGAGCGCGAAAAATCTTGGCATGGACCTTCAGGCCATGATAAAACAGGGCAAGGTGTTTGTCGTGCAAAAGCCGATTGCAACGCTTAAGGGTGGCCTTGCTTCAGTAAAAGGGCTGCTGGACGCAATCAAAAAATACAATATAAAAAGAGTGGCATTGGACTCCCTAATCTTCTTTGAGTACCTCTATCCGAGATTTGACGGCAATAAGCTGGAGTTCAGGCGCCAAGTTTTGATGTTCATGCAGCAGATGAAAGATACCGGAGTTACTTTTATGGTTGTTTCTGAAAGGTCAGTAACCGACTTTGACAGGCTGACTTATGACATGATGGATTTTGTTTTTGAAGGAATAATACTGCTCTCCAGGATAAGAAGGGGCTCTTATTTTGAAAGGGTTTTGACAGTCGCCAAGCTTAGAGGGCAAGACCACAGCCTTGATGTGTACCCCGTATCCATAGGGGCAGATGGCTTGAAAGTCCTTTATGACCAGACGCCATTTTCGCTTCTTGAAAAGGAAGAAGCAGGGTTTAAGTGATTAATTTTAATTCTCAATTGTTATTGAATTTTATTATTAGTTATCTACCTTTGTTTTACTAAACAAAATAACTTAGTCCCTTCCTGCCGCTTTCGAGATAAAAATGATTTAAAATATGCAATTTTGATTATGTGCCCTCTTCCCAAGAGTTTAGATATTTAATTTGTTCTTCATCTAATCGGTCTATTTCAACACCATAAGCTTCTAACTTAAGCTCTGCAATTGTATTGTCTATCTCATCAGGAAGTTGTATCACTTCTGGCTTCATTCTTCCTCTATTCTTTGCGGCGTATTCGCAAGCTAATGCTTGACCACAAAACGACGTATCCATAACTTCACTAGGGTGGCCCTCAGCTAGAGATAAATTCACAAGGCGTCCTTGCGCAAGACAAGTTATTTTATGTCCGTTGTTCAGTGTAAAGTCTTCAACCAATGGCCTCACTTCTTTTGCACTTTTAGCAATTTTCTTTAATCCTTTATAGTCAATCTCAACATCAAAATGCCCTGAGTTGCAGATAATTGAGCCGTCCTTCATTTGTTCCATGTGCCTAGTTTTTATAACATTGATGTCTCCAGTTACTGTAATAAAAATGTCTCCAATCTTTGCTGCATCATCCATTTTCATGACTTGGTAGCCATCATATAGCGCCTGCAACGCCCTAAACGGATCAACTTCGGTCACAATTACATTTGCGCCCATGCCCTTTGCCCTCAAGGAAACTCCCTTACCGCAAGAGCCATATCCTGCTACAACAACATTCTTCCCGGAAACCAGAACATTAGTCCCTCTTTTGATGCCATCCCATGTCGATTCGCCTGTACCTATGTAATTATCAAGCAGATGTTTTGTCTTGTTGTCATTCACAGCAATCATAGGATATTTCAAGGCATTGTCCCTTTCCATCGCCTTGAGTCTTATAATCCCGGTTGTTGTTTCCTCGCATCCTGCAATAATGTCTTTTATCAAGTGCGGGTGCTTTTTGTGGATTTCAGAAACTAAATCGCAGCCGTCGTCAATTGTTATGTGGGGCTTGAACGCAATTACATGGTTCAAGAACCTGTAGTAATCCTCTTTTGATTCGCCTTTGTACGCCCAAACTTTAATGCCTTCTTTTGCTAATGCAGCCGATACATCATCTTGGGTGCTTAATGGATTGCATCCGGTGATTGCGATATCTGCTCCTCCCGCAATCAAAGTTCTCACTAGAACTCCCGTCTCTTTAGTTACGTGAAGCGCTAAACCTATTCTTAATCCTTTAAGCGGCTTTTCCTTTGAGAATCTTTGCTTGACTTTCATCAAAGCCTGCATTCTTGACTCAGCAATCTCCAGATTTAACTTGCCCTGCTCTGCCAGCTTTATGTCCCTGACTTCGTAATCAGCTCCTTTGTCCATAAACACCACCTCGGCATGAGGGATTTATGGATATTTATATACTTTTATTTTAATAAATTGGAAGATATCCATCTTTTTAGCAGAAATCAGCACAAAAATAGAAAAATTTAAATATGAATTGGACAATTTGTAATCCTTAGAAGACCATGAATATTGATGTAAAGGATAGCAAGATAATAGAAATCCTCAAGCATGATTCAAGGCTGCCAATTCGCGAGATAGCAAAGCGCACAAAGATAAGGCCGAGCACAATACATCAAAGAATTCAAAAGCTAGTTGAAAACAGAGTAATTGAAAAATTTACAATAAAGCTGAGCAACAAAGCTGTTGGCGAGAATTTCATTGTGTTCATGCTGGTGAAGGGCAGCACAACAGATTACATTGATAATAAATTTCTAAATAACAATCACATAAAGGAAGTTTTCGGAGTGACTGGGGAATGGGATTTGCTAATCAAGCTGAAGTTTGCCAACGTGGATGAATTTCATGAATTTGTACTGAATTTCAGAAAGGAAAACAAAGAAGTCCAGTCAACACTGACGATGGTTGCTACAGCAAATCTAAAGGAAGAGATTTAATTGAGGGTAAGCAAGCCGTTAAAGCCGCAGCCAATCTTTGAGCTGATGCAAAAAGAATCTTAGTTTACAGACGAGCAGATGTATTCACTTTTAATATGGGAATAGGATTCTTTTTTGTTGGTTATGAAAATGATGCTGAGAGTATTCCTTGCATTGCCAAAGACGCTGATGTTGTATGCAAAGTGAGAAAAAACAACAGACAGTTGCAGTTCTGAAAAAAATAATAAAAGAATTACCTTTCCTGTATTAGCATAAAAAAACGGAGTCCGTAAATATAAATTATCCTAGGCAGTGTATAAGCGCATAAACACAACATGTACGAAATTAAACAGGCTGTAATCAACTGCATAAAAACTATGGAGTCGGCGCCAAAATAACAAAGCAGGAAGCAATAAACTGGATTGATACTAACTGCTGTCAATCAACTGCAACCACCGATTCAATAACAGGCGCTGTGATAAACAAAGCCCCTATAATAATACCTTAGAACTCCCTTATATCCTGAAACTCTTTGTATCTCTTATCTATATCACTCATTTTCAGATTCTTCAGCCTGTTCAATCCAAAATCTTCTGCATTGTGGGAAGCAACAACGCTTCCGTAAATGACTGCTTTCCTGAAATTCGGCTCGCTTAAGTCTCTTGTTTTCGCCAGATATCCTATAAATGCCCCCCCAAAGCAGTCTCCGCATCCCGTTGGATCTTTGATGTTTTCCAGCGGATAGCTAGGTGCGCTAAAATGTTTGTTTTTTGTGAACAATAAAGCGCCATGCTCGCCTTTCTTGATTATGATGGCTTTTGGCCCGAGCCTTAAAGCCTCATTTGCAGCTTTGACGAGGCTTATTGAGTTAAAAAGCTGCCTTGCCTCTCCGTCGTTAAGCAGCAGCACATCAACTTTTTTGATGACTTCAATCAAGACTTCTCTTTTGCTGCTAATCCAGAAGTTCATTGTGTCAAGAACCGTAAAATCCGGCTTGTTGATCTGCCTTAACACCTCCAGCTGCAGCATAGGATCAATGTTCGCTAAAAAAACATACTTTGTATCTTTAAATTTTTCAGGCATTTCGACCTTGAATTTTTCAAGGGAATTAAGCTCGGTCTTCCTTGTTTTGGCCTCGTTCATGTCATACTCATAAAAACCTTCCCAGTGGAATGTCTTGCCGGCTATCTTCAATCCGTCAAGGTCGACATTCCTCTTTTTTATTAAGTCAATGTACTCTTTTGGAAAATCGTCTCCAACAACCGATAACAGCGCAGGCCTTGAGAAGAAGCTTGCGGCAAAAGAAGCGTAGGTTGCCGAGCCTCCAAGAGCTTTTTCAACCTTTCCGAAGGGAGTTTCAATTGTATCGAGGGCAACTGTCCCTAT
>CAZJBR010000023.1:0-8267 GCA_964544435.1 uncultured Methanosarcinales archaeon | reverse complement strand
ATTTACAACAACCTTTTCTCTCATTTCGGCCCTCAGCGATGGTGGCCTGTTACAGAAAAAGGAAAGCTGCATCCAGAGTATTCCGGCGGGCCAAAAAACGAAAAGCAGCAGCTGGAAGTGATTTTCGGCTCAATACTTACCCAAAACACAAGCTGGAAAAATGTTGAAAAGGCAATTGTTGAACTGAACAAAAACAGCCTGATCAGCGTAGAAAAGATTATAAGAATAGAAAATAAAAAATTAGCCGAAATAATCAAATCCTCCGGCTACCACAACCAGAAAGCAAAAAAACTAAAGAATTTCTGCAGTTTTTTATTAAAAAGTTACAATGGGAAGTTAAAATTATTGTTTAATAATGATATTGAAAAGCTGAGAAAAGAACTGCTATCTGTAAATGGGATTGGGCCAGAAACTGCAGACTCAATAATCCTTTATGCAGCCAAAAAGCCAATTTTTGTTATAGACGCCTACACGAAAAGGATAATGCAGAGGATAGGCTGCAAAGAATACAAATATGACGAGCTGCGGGGATTATTTATGCAAAATCTCAATAATAGCGAAAGATTATTTAATGAGTGCCATGCATTATTGGTGGAGCTGGGCAAGAATATATGCAAAAAAGAGCCGTTATGCAGAAAATGCCCGATAAACGGCTGTTGCAGCTATTATAAAACAAAGCAATAAAAATGGCACTTTCACTTGTGATAGGAGCTGTAGTGGTATACCTTGTCCTAATGTTCTTTATACACAGGATATTCGAGAAGTTCCTCATGATGCTTCTGTTTTTGCTTTCAACTGTTTTCGTTGTTGCAGTGCTGTATTTTGTGCTTAAGGGTGCTTAATCCAAAATATTTATATATACTTCCTTCTAAATTTGCTTCGAGAGGTGAATAGATGGGTTTCTTCGGCAAGCTGGCATTCTGGAAGAAGAAAGACGACCTGGACGACTTAGGCAAGGACTTAGGCATTGACAAGGAACTGGGGTTGGACATGGGGCAGGGCCCTTCACCTGACTTGGGAATGGGGCTTGAGCCGCAGACACAGCAGCCGTATCAAAAGTATCCTTCATTTCAGCCAAATCAGAACTTTCAGCCATCTTTTCAGCAGCAGACTTCCTTTAATTCAAGCGATGGCTATATTGCTTCAAAAAATCTTGAAGTCATATCGAGCAAGCTTGACGCCTTGAGGGCTTCTTTGGAAAGCATGAACCAAAGACTGGCCAACATCGAGGCGATTGCCCGAGGCGAGCAGGAAGACTCAAGAAGGAAAAGGTATTATTGAAGTTACTAAGATTTCTGATTGCAACGTTAGATGATTTTTTTGAAAAGCTTTTTATATATTAGTTTTAATTCTATTCCAATGGGCAAAAAAAATGTCATAGTTTTTTCTACAGCATTATTGATTGTATTCTTGGATCAATTAACTAAGATTCTCATTAAAAAAAATTTTCAATTAAGCGAATCCATTCCTATAATAAAAAATATTTTCCATTTGACCTATGTTACAAATACAGGCTCTGCTTTTGGCTTATTTAAGGGTTATAGCATTTTTTTTGGATTTTTTTCAATTATTGTCATTGTGGTAATTTTTTATTACATAAGGAAAAAAATTAAAGAAAATGAAACATTATTGCAATTTGCTGTAGGATTATTGCTTGGAGGCACATTGGGAAATTTCATTGACAGAATAATTTACGGGCATGTAATAGATTTCATTGACTTCAGAGTCTGGCCTGTGTTCAACCTTGCAGACAGCTCTGTCACGATAAGCGTTGGCTTATTGATTATTTTGTTGTGGAGAAGATAAATACCCAGCCAATAGTTTGGCATACTGAAATAAAAATGCGTCAATCGCTTTTAGAATAGTTTCTCCCTGCGCCTTTGTCGTATTAATTGGAATTTGATGAACATTTATCCCTTTGTAATTTGACTCGACTTTTGCGACAAATTTAGCATCTTGGCTGATTATTGCAATTCTGCTATTTTCCATGCCTTTTTCATTTAACTTATCAACCAATTCCAATGTTTTATTATTCCTGTCTGCTTCTTCTTTAAATGACGTTGTTTTACCAATAACACATCCGATATATGCTCCATTATTGTGCTCAATAAGCCCCAATGCATGTCTATAATCTTTTGCCCCATCAAAATGACCTCTATCCCAAATCTCACTTAAAACATGGTCAACACTCCCCATATAGAAAGTCCTATCACTATCATTATTCTCAATTACCAATACTTTATCTATCGGCATCTTGACATCACTCTCAAATAACGCACCTGTCTGCCTGAAATCCTTTGGACTCGGCATCTTCTCTTGAATCAAACCATAGTTGGTTTTCCTTGCTCACTCTCTTAGCCCAGTCGCATTTCGCAACATGAAACTTGTTGGATTTGCTGCTTGCGATGTACTTGCCGGGCGTAAACGTCTTTTCTATCTTTGGCTCTTCCTCAGGCTTGGTTTCGTCAGCGCTGGGATAATACTCTTTTCCATTCTCATGCTCCTCAGTTTTGCCTTCATAGGGCTGAGCGCCCATCACCATGTTCAGCAAGGCCATGACAAATCCCGCAGTAGAAAACAGGATAGCTGACAAAAGCGCCGCTCCGGATTTTCCGGCCATGAGCAAAATAAAAGACGCATCGAGCAGTAAAAATAGAAGAGTTAAACTGAGCAGCGCCCATCCGGATCTCTTATTGTTGTAAACCATGTACATTCCGAACACCAAGAGAAAGATGAATGCCAGTAAAAGAAAAATTTGAGTTACAAACATGAAGCCGCTTAAGTCAAATATAGTAATGATAAAGCTTATGACAGCAAAAAGCAAAACAAAGTCCATTGCAAAAAAGCTCATGCTTGGTTTCGGCATAGCACACAGATTTGTATTAGGATATTTAAATATTTCTGTTTAAAACCACTGCTGAGGGGTATCATTTACTAAGTGGCAATGGAATGTTCAGAATTCCTCAAAAGCGTCTATCTCCTTCAAATGCCCTTTTCTCCTCAAAAAAACCACCTGGGTTGGCGTGTACTTGTAGATTATATCGCCTTTTTCATCGCCGCCGTATTCCCAAGGCTCGGCAATAACAATGTCGGATTCCCTGACCCAGAGTTTTCTCGTCAATCTGCCCGGAATCCTGCATATCCTTGTCTTTCCGTCCATGCACCTTACGCGCATCCTGCTTCCCCCAAGTCTCTGCTCAATTATTCCAAAAGTCTCTTTGCCCCTGGGAAGGTGAATTCTTGAAATCTCCTGCTGAATCTTCTCCTGCTTTTGCTGCTCCTCTTTCTTCTTGCTCATCTGGCTGTTTTGAATAATAGTCGGTTTATATATGTTTCTATGTCAAAATCCATATTTTTATATACACATATTAATTCACAAAAAAAATGAGGCGCCTGAATCTTCCGAAAGAAAAAACATTCATAGGCCCGGCTCTGCTGTGGAAAAGGATAGCCGCTTTTTTCATAGACCTGATGATAATAAACCTTGTCGTTCTGCTTCCGTTCAGAAGGCTGTTCCAGAGCATGATGCCAAAAGACTACTCTTTTTCAGAAGCTTACAGGCTGTTGAGCGGCAGCACAGATTATACAAGATTCATAAGCTCTGTTTCTTTTGTGATATCGGTTTTGATAATTTTATATTTCCTGATGCTGGAAAGCAAAATGTCGCAATCAATAGGAAAAATGCTTATGAAAATTTATGTTGTAAGCGATAATAAATTTCTAAAAAAATGGCAGCTGTTAACTAGGAATATCGTTTTTATTCCCATATTTCCGTTTGTATTGCTTTGGGTTCTGGATCCTTTATTCATGTTTTTTACGAAAACAAATCAAAGATTGACCGAGATACTGAGCAAGACCAAAGTCGTTGAAAAGTACAGTTTTGGGCAGTGACTGATGTGGTGGCTTGAATGGCAGCAGAGCAAAAAATATTTTTACTTAGGGTTGATGTAACGGCAAACAACATACAGACTACAATGAAAACCCAGAACGTTACGCCTCAGGAAGCAATCGGCTTTTTGGAAATGGCAAAAGACCAGATACTCGACAATCTAAAGCAGGGCAGGAAGGATATCTTCCAGGCCTTCAAGAAAGAAGGTGAATAGAAAAATGCGGAACATAAATCTTGCCCAAGCTCAGGACGAAAAAGAGCCTGTTTCAAATTTCAGGTGGGGATATGCAATATTTGTTTTGCTGCTCTTGAGCATACTGGGGTTCCTGGCAGTTGGAATATTGTCATTATTTGTTGGAGTGGATGTTGAATCGCTAGGCGGCAATGTGGCGCTCGTACCGATAGACGGCGTGATTGTGGGCAGCGAAGACTCCAGTTTCCTTTTCGAAAGCGCCACGAATTCCCCAGAAACGATTGAGTTCATAGAAAAAGCCGACAAAAACCCGAATATAAGGGCGATAATATTGGAGATAAACAGCCCGGGCGGCTCTGCTGTAGCGTCCGAGGAGATAGCAAACGCTGTAAAAAAGACGAATAAGACGACTGTTGCCTGGATACGAGAGGTCGGAGCATCGGGAGCTTATTGGATTGCTTCATCAGCAGACTATGCTATTGCCAACAGGGTTTCAATCACAGGCTCTATTGGAGTCATTGCATCTTATCTTGAATTCCCGGGTTTGCTGGAAAAGTACAATATAACTTACCAAAGGCTTGTTTCAGGCAAATATAAAGATATTGGAAGCCCGTTCAAGGAAATGACTTCCGAGGAAAAGGAAGTATTCCAGCAGAATTTGGATGAGATCAGGGATTATTTTGTGACAGAAGTTGCCAAAAACAGGAATTTAAACAGAAAAGACGTCGACAAAATCGCAAACGGGCTGTTCTATCTCGGAGCAGATGCTAAAGAACTCGGATTGATAGATGAAATAGGGGGCAAAGACGAAGTTATCAGCTACATAGAAAAGAAGGAGGGCATAAAGGCTGATGTCGTGGAATACAAAAAAGAGAAAACTTTGTTTGATGTCTTAAGCGATGTCATAAGCAAGCAATCCTTTTTTGTAGGAAAGGGCATCGGCAGTTCATTGCTCGATAGAAAAGCTGTTTCAAGTTTCAGCATAACAACTTAATCTCCATGCACAAAAGTATACTGTCCCTGCTAAGAAAAATACTCGGGATCGTATTAATAGTAATAGGCGTCATATCTGGCTTTATCCCTATTATTCAGGGTTGGATATTAATCCTGGCGGGATTGCTTCTTCTGGGCGTAAAAAGACAAACAATTAAAAAACAGGCACGCAAATTCAAGAGATGGTTCAGCAAATTAAAGTCTTGAATTTTTGCAATAACAAAATTTAAATAATAGTTGATGAAAGAATGCAATGAAAGAGGCTGATAAATGGCAAGCGGCAAAACAAATGTTTTCGAAACGGTTCTTCTTATTGTGGGAGTGGGCTCCGCCGTGCTCGGATTTCAGCTTATAAATCGCGTTTACATGGGCGACAACCAGCTAAGCTGGCTCATGGTGATTGCCATTTTCAGCTGGCTTACCCTGCTTGTTATGTTCATCCTGCTCAGCTTGATGGTAGATGTCTCAAAAAAGGAGCTTAGTGAGCTCAAGGCATTGACAGAATTGCTTTCAAAAAGGAAAAATAAAAAGTGATTCATAATCGGGCAGCTATTGTAAGCAATTCCATCTTCTCGATATCGCTTAAGTCCACCAAAGGCTTGGGAAATTTTGAATAATCATCCAATATTCTGCTGCATGCTGTATTAACCCAGCACTGCACGAACGGGAAGTTCTCAACTTGGTTGAAGTCCAGAGTATCTGACACAAAAATATAGCAGTTTTTGTCTTTCAATTGCTTTTTCAATTCCACTGCCTTCCTGAAATTGTTCTGCCCGGGCTTTAAGGAAACCAGAATTCCTATTTCTGTTGACTCCAAAAATTTAATGTAAGCAGCTTTTCTTTTTTTGTTATACTTTTCCACTTCTGCCTTGTCTATTTTGGACATCACGGCGCTTAAAGGGTCATAGCAGAAAACATCCTTATCGATGCCTAACGCTATTCCCAAAGGATGGAACACTCCTGTTCCAATATAAAGGAACGCATCAACTTTATCCTTTATTTTATCTGCTCCGCTGACGTCGCAGCCGAGCAGCTGCCCTTCATATTTCTGCCTTGATTTGTCTGCAAATAGTATTTTGCCTTTGCCCTCAAGAAATTGCTTTATTTCATCAATAAAATCAATAAACTGCACTGTTGTTGCCAGCCCTATCCTTTCAGGCAATGCGCTTGCGTCTAAATTTGACAAGTCTATTTTTCCCTTATAGCGCCCTTCAACCATCATCAACTTCATAATGTGGTGGGTTAGCTTGGAATGTATATAAATGTTTTTGGTTGGTTGGTGAAGTTGGCTAAAAGTTACCACATCCAAGTATAAACAATTGTTTTTAAAGGTAAAGCGCGGGACTTGATTCAATGGCTGAGTTGAAGAGGGTTCTTGGGTTTTGGACGATATTGTCTTTGGCTATTGCCTCGATTATGGGCACCGGCTTGTTCTTTGGGGCAAGCATAGGGGCAAGCTATTCGGGAAACGCTTCAATTTTAACATGGGTCATTTTGAGCATTATCGCCGTTTATATCAGCATGTACTTCGCTGAACTTGTTTCGATGTATCCAAAAGCGGGAGGGGTTTATGAGTTTAGCAAGCACGCCTACAGCAGGTTTTTTTCTTTTCTGATGGGGTGGACTGCATGGCTCATCGGCAATTTAACAACATCCTTGCTTGTTGTTGCCGCTATTGATTATTTTATACCATCGCAATCGCAATTTTTCCTTAAGATAGGCATAAGCATTGTATTGATAGTATCCTTAAATTTGGTTGCTTATTTCGGTGTTGAAGAGAGCGCATTGCTGCTTGTGATGTTTGCAGTCATCACCATCGCAGTCCTGTTGTCATTGATTGTGCCTGGACTATTCAAGATGAACATATCAAACTTTACTCCGTTTTTCATTTCAGGCATTTCGTCGATTCTTATCACGGCATTTTTCATTTCGGAAAGCTTTTTCGGATGGGAAAGCGCCACATACCTTTCGGAGGAAACCCAAGAGCCTGAAAAAGTTATACCAAAAGCGCTTATAATTGGAACAATAGTTGTAGGAGTTCTTGGAACTTCAATAACCGCAGTTGCGCTTGGCATGATCCCCTGGGCAACTCTGGCAAAATCATCAGTGCCGCTCTCTGATATAGCGCGGCATATGTTTGGCAGCATAGGAGCTCAGGCGCTTAATATCGGGGTTTTTGTCACCCTTATAGGCTCTGCTGCCGGCGGCATAATAACAATGCCGCGCCTTATACTTGCATTGGCCCGAGATAAGTTGTTTATATCCCAACTGGGCGGCATACATGAAAAATTCAAAACTCCGTACAAAGCAATAATATTCCAGACAATAGTCTCACTGGTAATTTTGGGCATGACCTTCGGCAGATACGAGCAGCTGTTAAGCATGCTTGTCCCTCTTGGATTCATAATGTATTTTTTTGTCATTCTATCGGTGCCAATACTAAGAAAAAAAGAGCCCAGCATAAAGAGGCAATTCAGGGTGCCTTTCGCATCAACAGGCTCGGGCATTGTGATGGGGCTGCTTGTTGGAGTGGTCTACCTTTGGGCTGTTTCAGAGCATGGCGCATTCAACATTTTAAAATTGGGGCTCTCGTTTATATTTGCAGGCGTGCCAATCTACTTAATGCTTGAAACATACTACAATCCTGACGCAATAATAAAAATCAACGACTATTTGGCATATATGACGCTGCTTACAGAAAGGATTGTGCTGCCGAAAGGAATCAGAAATGAAATAATTGCATTGCTGGGAAATGTAAATGGCAAAAAGGTTCTTGAATTCGGATGTTCTGTCGGAACACTGACTTTGCATCTTGCGGATGCTGTAAAGCCCAACGGCAGATTATATGCGACTGATCTTTCAAGACGGGACTTGCTCATAACAAAAAAGAGGCTGATGAAAAGAGGCCACAGCCATGTCATTGTGATTCACGACGAGCACCAGGTAAACCGAGTCCATCCGTCAATTCCCCATGTGGATGCGATTGTAAGCATGGGAATGATGGGTTACATGCAGGACGTTAGAAAAGTTCTGAAGGAAATGAGAGACTTGCTGCCGTACGGCGGAAAAATAGTTTTTGTTGATTATGTGGATTTCTTTAAATTAATACCGAATGTTGCATGGCTGTCAAAAGACAAAGTGATAGAAAAAATGTTCAGGGATGCGGGCTTTTCAGTTTTTGTGACTAGGAAA
>CAZJBR010000022.1:6123-8378 GCA_964544435.1 uncultured Methanosarcinales archaeon | reverse complement strand
AGCATGCCAAGGAAGTTGCCGGGCAAATCGGGATGATTCTGAGAAGCGTTGAAGGAGTCAAAAGAGGGCTCGGCACAATAAGGCAGGATGTTAACATTTCAATTAAGGAAGGCGCAAGAACCGAGATAAAAGGATTTCAGGATTTAAAGAGCATTCCAAAAGTCATTGAATATGAAGTGGAAAGGCAGATTGAATCAGTTAAAAGCGGTAAAAAACTACAAAAAGAAGTCAGAAAGGCAGAGACCGATTTTACAACATCTTTCCTGAGGCCTTTGCCCGGGGCTGCCAGGCTTTATCCGGAGACAGATGTTCTGCCCGTTAGGATAGACAAAGCGCATATTGAAAAATTAAGGAAAGAATTGCCGAAACTATTGGATGTGAAAATTAACGAATTTAAAAATAGATACAACCTTGATGAGGGCGTTGTAAAAAAGATTATTAAACAACAAAAATTTGATTTCGAAAGAGTGGTAAACCCTTCTCGTTTACTAATCTTAGATAAAATTCAAAAGGATTTTTCTGTCATTGATAATCTAACAAAAACAATGGAAATCCCTTTAAACCAAATTAGAACAATAAAAGAAATGTCTAAAAGTTTTGAGTCTATAATGGGAAATGTAAATGTACATTTTGATCAAATTAAAAAAGTTCAACAGCAATTAGAAATAGTTAGAAATGTATTAGCACATCCTACAAGTCCAATAACTGCTGTCTTGGACAGATTAGAACAGATTTCAAAATTGATAGAAACTCCAAAGATAGCCGCGAGAACATTAACTCAAATTCTTCCAGAAGTAGAAAAAGAAGGAGTAAGCTCAAATAATATTAGTGAAAATGATATAAGGGATATTTTGACTTTAATTGCTGAGGATAAAATATCTAAGGAATCAATTCCGGAAATCTTAAAAGAAATTGATAAAGGCAAGGAAATCAAAGACATCATTAAAAAATTTTCTTTAATTTCTGACAAAGATTTAGAGGAAGAAATAAAAAAAATAATCAATGAGAAGCCTGGGCTGAATGCAAGCGCCTACATGGGGTTGGCTATGGCTAAATACAGGGGCAAAGTTGACGGAAAGAAAGTGATGGATATTCTAAAGAGGTTTGTTAAGTAACATTTATAATGTGCTGCAATTTCCTTTCTTTTGGTGAGCTTTATGGCATTTGACAAAAATTTAGACAAGGGAATATTCTCTGAGGCGATAAAATTCGAAACAACGCGAATAACTGTAGGTGTTTTTTCATATAATGACGGCGAGAAAAAACTTCAGATTTCAAGGGAGAATATGAACCAAAACGGCGAGTGGAGCTTTGCAAAGCTTGGCAGGATGTTCAAGGATGAAGCTGAAAAAGTGATTCCTGCAATGGTAAAGGCGTTGAAGCATATGTGATAAAATAAAGATTTTTAAAAGAAGTTATTTTCTACGATTCTATGCGCCGGTAGCTCAGCTTGGAGAAGCTAGCGAGCACTCGCTTACGCTTCGTGCAAATAGAGCGAAAGGTTCCTAAATAAGCGTTTTACGCTAACAGATGGAATTACCTTTAGGCCGAGGGTTCGAATCCCTTCCGGCGCGTTCATTAAACTGCCTCGTATTGATGAGGAACCCTTGGAGTAGTGCCAAAGCTTTGCTTATGGCATGAAAAAAGCAGTCCGAAACGAGAGAGCAGAAGCTACATCTTCTAAACTGACTATAGTAATCTTTATATATACCTACTAAATAGCCACTATATACATGGAAATACGCAATATTCAAAAAACTGGCGATATGCACTACTTATACTTGCCCACTTCGTGGTGCAGGGAGCATAAGATCGGCTCAAAATCCAAAGTCAGCATTGAGCGGAACAGCGACGGCTCAATGATGATATCGCCGCAGCTTACAGAAAGAAAGCCAAAGCACCTGAAATTCAGCATTGCGGATGACGATGAAGAGGTAATACACAAGCTTGTCGTTGCATGCTACATAAACCCTGCAAGCTCATTCGAAATAAACTTTGAAAAGGAGATGGATTTCACGAAACTTCTCAACCAAAAAAGGCTTATAAGCCTGGAATCTGTTGAGATAGACAAGAGGCAGATAACTTGCAGCGGAGCTATTTCGATAGCTGACCCGGAATCATTGCTCAAGACAATGGCAAAGAAGATAAAAAACATGATTGTCGTGATGCAGAAAAACTACGACAAGGAACTGATTGAAAGGTATGAAGATGAGATCGACAGGAGCAAGATGCTTATAGACAAGTCCATTATAAGC
>CAZJBR010000022.1:0-6113 GCA_964544435.1 uncultured Methanosarcinales archaeon | reverse complement strand
AACAAAGCTTAAAACAATAGACTTATATTATATCTCATTAATATCAAAAGACCTCGAGAGGACAGTTGACCATCTGATATGCGTGAGCAACAAGGAGTCAGAATTCCTCGGCATGGTTTATGATGTGGTGGAAAATCTTCAATTAATAATAGAAAGCACAAGCAGCTTGAATCACAAGACAGCGCTTCAATTCATAAAGAAAACAGCAAGAATAAAAAACTTTGAAGTGAAGGATATAAAGAGCTACGACAAGGAAAGGATAAGGCTTTCGCTTACCACAATAGCTGAGGTAATAACAGACTGGGCAATCACTAGGGAGATAGAAAAATAGTTATCGCTTCGGCTTCATCAAAGCGTATTGAATCGCCATAGACAATCTTCCGACAATTACACCAATAAGAAAAATCGAGAAGTATTTTGCATAAATTAGGAGTTGGCCGAAATTCATAAATAAACAATCAAGCAGATGGTACAAAAACTAAACCCAAATGTAAACTCTATTGTATTTATTATAGATATATCCCCTAAACTAAATACAAATGTTTTTCATATAATATTTAGGCATTTTTATTAATGGCTTTCAGGATACCTCAAGGTTGTCGACATGGAAACTGCAATAAATGAATCCAGGGAAGCAGAAATGTTAAGCGAGATTAGAGACGCTGAGAAAAAGTCAGACGAAATAATCGATAGGGCCGGCAGAGAAAAAGAATCTATACTTCACCAGGCTTCTTTCAACTCCTCTAAAATGCTGATTGCAAAAGAGGATGAATTAAGAAAGCTAAGGGAAAAAAAGCTGATGGAATTCCAGGTCAAAGCAAGGCTGATAAAAGACGAGAAAATCGCTGAGGGCAAAGCGGCAGTTAAGCAATTAAAGGCAAAAGCGGAAAAAAATATACCTAAAGCGGTTGAATTCACACTGAAAAAATTTGAAGAGATGGTATGAATGTTAACTCCCCACAAGATGAGCAGCGTTTTAATCAGCGGCCCGAATAGCGTCATGGAGGCCGTAATCAAAGCGCTTCATAATATGAAAGTACTTCACATAGTTGAGCATTCCGATAAGGAATTGGCAGACATAGGCGCTCCATTGGAAAGCGCAAACAAACTTTCTGAACTATTGGTAAAGGTAAGGGCATTAAGCGCAGCATTGAGCATAAAAAAAGAGAATGGCGCATTTGAGCTTAAGAAAAGCCTAGCGGATATTGAATCGACTATCAAAAAGCTGAATGAGGAGGCAAGCGCTGGCGCAGAAGAATTAAAAAATACAGAAGAGCTTATCGCAAAAAATTATTCCGTCATGAAAGAGCTGGTGATACTGAAAAGCATTAATTTGCCCATGGAAGCGTTTTCTTCTTATAAATCATTGTCTTGCCTAACAGGCTATTTAAGGGACGAGAATGCTACATTTTCAATAAAGGCTGAGTTGTCGTTGGTAACTTCGAAGTTTATGATGTTCCAAACTTCAATTAAAAGAAAGCATTTTATTGCATTGTTTATTGATGCAAAAAGCGGTGATTTTGCAAACTACATACTTAATAAAAGCGGTTTTTCCCCTGTAAATTTTGCGAGTGTTGGCAATTTAAAGGGAAGCGCCTCAGTCAATTTGGAAAAAATAGAAAAGGAGATTGCGAAGCTTCAGAAGAAAATCGAGGCAATCAGAAAAAGCATGCGCAATTTAGCCAATGACTACAAAGGATTCCTTATAAATTCAGAAGAATTTTTAAGCGAGCAGCTGGAAAAGGCAGAGGCTCCACTGAAGTTCGCGTCAACCAAAAGCAGCTTCCTGATAAAGGGATGGATACCATCAGACGACTTAACACTATCGATAAAAAAATTAAATACGGCTGCAAAAAACAGGATATTTGTTGATTTTGAGCCCGCAAAAAAGCGCGACGTAGTGCCCGTAAGACTAAAAAATCCAAATCCTGTAAGGCCGTTTGAGTTTTTCTTGGACCTCTACTCGTATCCTTCCTACACGGAGCTTGATCCCACCCTTTTCATTTTCCTCACGTTCCCGATCTTCTTTGGAATAATGCTGGGTGATGTTGGCTACGGGATAGTTACTCTGCTGCTCTTCTGGATTCTCAAGAGAAAAATGCCAAAAGCTTCTAATTTTTTTAGGATATTAATGCTTGCATCGTTCACAAGCATTATTTTTGGATTAATTTTTGGAGAATTTTTTGGGTTTGAGTTTATGCATCCGGTTGTCGAGAGAAGCGCTGAAAACAAGATGTTCATGCCGCTCGCCATTGCCATCGGAATTTTGCACGTTAATATAGGCTTGGCTGTAGGATTCGTTAATGAAATGAAATCTCATGGAATCAGGCACGCATTCTTTGCAAAGGCGAGCTGGTTTGTGCTGGAATCCGGAGCTGCTTTCATTGGATTACACATCTCTAAAATTTTTTCAATATCGCTATTTGGGATTTCATATTTAAATCTTCCATTTTTAGGACAAACTTCTTTATCGATAATAATTGGGGTAATAATCGCATTGATCTCAGCAATAATGCTCTATATAGGCGAAGGAATCAAGGGACCGATAGAGTCTTTGAGCATATTCACAAACATATTGTCTTATGCAAGGCTCATGGCCATCGGGCTTTCTTCAGTGATTCTTGCTGTGATAATAAATGAATCCGCTGGCAAAATGATGCATGCTGGAGGAGCATTCATGGTTCTTGGCATTGTGATTCTTGTGCTTGGCCATGTAATCAACATAATGCTTGGGCTGCTTGGCAGCTTCCTGCATTCTTTAAGGCTGCACTACGTTGAATTTTTTTCAAAATTTTTTCATGGCGGTGCGTATAAGTACCGGCCATTTGGATTTAGACAATAAATCATGGAGGTAAGAAAATGGCAGTAGAACTGGCAACTGGATTGATTGCATTGGCTTCTGGCATTGCAATCGGAGCAAGCGCCATAGCAGCTGCGCTGGCCGAGAAGGAAATTGGCGTGGCTGCAGTCGGGGCTATGGCAGAGAAAGAAGAGCTTTTTGGTAAAGGTTTGATCCTTACGGTCATACCAGAAACAATAGTAATCTTCGGACTTGTCGTAGCTATACTTATATTGAACCTGGCGTCAGGGTAAACATGGGCCTGGAAGAAGTAAAGGAAGAAATAATTAGGAATGCGAAAGAGCAGGAAGCTGCTTTGATAGCGGAAGCCAGAAGAGGGGCAGGCAGAATAGCAAAAGAGGCAGAAAAGAAAATAAAGGAGATGGAAGAGAGAATTGAAGCCGGAATAAAAAAAACGGCAGACTCAATAAAAAAGCAGGAAATCGCTTCCGCTGAGATGGAAAACAAAAAAATGCTTCTTGACGAGAAGAAAAATATCATTGGCGCGGTGTTTGTGGATGCCAAGAAAAGGCTCCAAAGTCTTGACGATAAGAAAAGAGAGGCATATATCAGGAAGCTGCTTGAAAAAACCATAAACGACATTGAAGTGGCATACGTATATTGCAACAAAAAAGATGTCCGCTTCGTTAAGGATTTGAAGGCTCTGCCTGCTGACATAACAGGCGGGCTGATTGCCGAGAACAAAGAAAAAACAGTGAGAGTTGACTACAGCTTTGAGACAATGCTGCAAAGCATCAAAGAAAATGAATTGCAAAACATAAGCAAACTATTATTTGGATAAAATGTTAAAGCTAGCGGAAAAACAAAGGGAGCCAAAGAGGATAAAACTTGGATTTTATCCGTACACTTATGTAAGGACTGCTGTTTTGAGGTCGTTGCTTTTTAAGAAGCCGGATTACGATAAAATGCTTAAGATGAGCTTTAGCGAAATTGCAAGGTTCTTGCAGGAATCTCATTATAAAAAAGAGATAGATGATCTGGCGACACAGCGCTCTGGAGCTGACTTGCTTGAGCTGGCATTGAACAGAAGCCTTGCAGAGTCATTCAAAAAATTGATCAGGACTTCCCCTAACGAGCTTGGCATTCTTATAAGGGAGTACGCAAAAAGAAAAGACATAGAAGACATTAAGACAATCCTAAGGGGCAAATTCACAAATGCTGACGAAAAACTTGTTGAAAACTCAATAACAGGGGCGGGCACATTGAGCATAGATTTCCTGCTGTCCCTTCTGAAGAAAGGCTCTATCGAAGATATCCTAAAAAGCAACGGCATAGTTGATTTTAGCATGCTAAAAGAAGGATTGAGGCACTTAAATGAAAAAAACAATCTTGTTAGCGTTGAAAATGCGTTTGACAGATATTATTACTCAAATTTAATCCAGTTTTCAGGAGCTTTGCCGAAAGAAGGTGCCTTATTCAAGAATTTTTTGATTCACGAAGTGGTGATACTGAATATGCTGGCGCTGATTAGGCTTAAAAAGGCAAAATTAGAGAAAAGGTTGGTGGAAAGTTTCATCATCACAACAGGAGACAAGTTTATAGACTCAAAAACAATGGCATTGGCAAATGTTGAGGATTTGGACGAACTATCAAGAATCTTGGGAAAAACTGAATATAAAGGCATCATAATAAAGGGAATTGAGGAATTCAAGAGGAGCGGCTCATTAATAGCGCTTGAAGCAGAGCTATACAAATACTTGTTAAGGCGGTCTGCATTGTTTATGCATCAGCATCCGCTTTCAATTGACGTTATACTTGGCTATATGTTTGCCAAGGATATTGAAGTAAGAAACTTGCGAATAATCATCAAAGGCAAACAGCTTGGATTAAGCGAGGAATTTATTGAAAGGCAGTTGGTTTTTTGATTAAATATAAAATAATGTGTTAGGAAAGATAAAATTAACATCGCATTAAAAATAAATTTTATTTTAAGAAAAACAGAACAAAAAATCAATGGAAAAATTTCAATGTTAAGAGTTATTAGTAAAAACAAATAAATCAAAATGGTAAAAATTGCGGCTGTCGGAGGAAGCGAATTTATCGTTGGTTTTCAGCTAGCTGGCATAAGGGATTCTATTGAAATTACAGATAACTCTTTTAACGAGCTTAATAATCTTAAGAGCAGGAAAGACATTGGAATCATTATAGTGGACGAAAAGGCAATGGAAAAACTGGAGATGTATCAAAGAAGCGAGATAGAGGCTTCTGTTGATCCTGTCTTTATACCAGTTTCGGCAAAAGCAGAGCAGGACAGCCTGAAGAGGCTTATAAAAAAATCAATAGGAGTTGATTTGTGGAAATGACTCAGGACAAAGGAGTTTTGTACAGGATTGCAGGGCCTGTAGTCATAGCCAAAGGCATACAGGTTTATGAGGATACTTCGGGAATAAAGCCAGGCGAGCCTGTGATAAACACCGGAGAGCCGTTGAAAGTTGAGCTGGGCCCTGGAATGCTCGGAAGCATTTACGATGGCATTCAAAGGCCACTGCCAGTATTAATCAAGCAGATGGGCGACTTTATCAAGAGAGGCGTAGATGCTCCTGGGCTTGACCAAGCGAAGAAATGGGAATTCAATGCCTCTGTTAAAAATGGCGAGCACGTCGCTGGAGGCAGCATTCTTGGGGAGGTGGAAGAGAACCCGGGAATCATACATAAAATTCTTTCGCCTCCAAATCAAAAAGGCAAGATTGCTGAGATAAAATCAGGAAAATTCACCGTTAATGATGTTATTGGAAAACTTGACAATGGCTTTGAGCTTAGGCTGAAGCACAACTGGCCAGTAAGGGTGGCAAGGCCCGTAAATGCAAAGCTGAAGCCTGAGTCTCCACTGATAACTGGGCAAAGGATTTTTGATGCTTTGTTTCCATTGGCAAAAGGGGGAGTTGCGGCAATTCCCGGACCGTTTGGAGCCGGCAAAACAGTTTCTCAGCAGCAGCTTGCAAAGTGGTCTGATGCAGACCTCATTGTTTATGTCGGCTGCGGAGAAAGGGGCAATGAAATGACAGAGGTGCTTACAGAGTTTCCAGAGCTAACAGACCCAAGAAGCGGCAAGCCGCTGATGAACAGGACGGTGCTTATAGCAAATACATCAAACATGCCTGTTGCTGCAAGAGAGGCAAGCATCTATACCGGAGTTACAATTGCTGAATATTTCAGGGACATGGGCTACTCTGTTGCATTGATGGCAGACTCTACTTCGAGATGGGCAGAGGCAATGAGGGAAATTTCATCAAGGCTGGAGGAAATGCCCGGA
>CAZJBR010000021.1:0-8449 GCA_964544435.1 uncultured Methanosarcinales archaeon | reverse complement strand
GCATTAGTAGGCGCTGCAGCAGCGATTGGTTTGTACTCCTATAATGTTAATAATAAACCTAGTAATCCAACAAAAAGTTCCTTCCAAGTGCCAGAAAAATACACAGAGCCAAGCAAAAACACGCCTTTGATGCAAAAAATTTAGAAATCTTTTTTAAATCGGGACATCTTCTTATTTTTATATGGGGAATAAACTTTTGGAGGCAATGCTTCTATTCTTGCCGCTCAACTACGGCGCAGACCCTTTATCAACGGAAAATTACACTATACAAACTCAAACTAGGGATCCAGCAATTTACGCGCAGTTTTCTGAAGAAAAATCCATTGATGAATTATTGATGGAGGCAAGGAAAGCAGCCTTAAAAACTCCCCAATCCGCAGCCAAGCTCTATATTGATATAATCAGGTCCAATGATGCGTTATCAGCAGAGAGAGCTATCAAAGAAGCATTATCTACTTATAAGCGATTGGTAGAGCGAGTAGGCACATCTAATACTGTAGAGTCAGCTTTGGAAATCTGTGAATATGTGATTATGAATCACACTAAGAGCCCAAATGCCCCAATGGCAAAATTAATTTCTGGAGCATTAAAGTGGAATCAGGGCTATAATAATAACAAAGACGACTATGTTGAAATCGGGATTAATCGCTTGAATGCAGCTGCTAAAGAAGGCCAACTTGACGTTCAAATTGAGGCACATTTCATTTTAGGGAATATCAAATCTTTAAGTAGAAATCCAATAGATAAATTAGCAGCTATAAAACATTACAATACTGTAATTAGTATATCACCGCCTGACAATTTTTATTCAATAAACTCAAAAAGCAATATTCGAGCAATGTTCAAATCAAATAAATGAAATTACAATCAACAGTATCGAAAAATTGATTCTTAGAGAATGATTAAGAATTTTCTGTGTAATCAGATAAACAACAAAAAACCAAATGATTTTTAAATCAAAAAAGACTTCTTATTTATTATGGACAATTACGATTTGGAACTCAACAAAGTCATTGAAAGAATCAAGAATGACAATGCAAAGCTTGTCTGCGTTCAGCTGCCTGACGGGCTGAAGCCGAGGGCAAAGGAGATACAGCAGGCAATAGAGAAAAATACAGGCTCTTCTGTTGTTGTTTGGATGGGCTCATGCTTTGGGGCGTGCGACGTGCCATTGCAAGTGGAGAGGCTCGGAGTTGACTTGCTTGTGCAGTGGGGCCATTCAACATGGCGGGGAAGCTGGCATTAAAATTTAAATAATAAGGCTTATTCTTAGCAGTATGAAGACTTATTTTGTCGTAACAGCAATTGTAAAGCACAACGGGAATATATTGATCCTGAAAAAATCCCCAAAAGACTGGAATTATCCCAATAAATGGAGTTTCTGCTCCGGCTACGCCAGGGAGTTTGAGTCGGCAGAAGAGAATGTTTTGAGGGAGATAAAGGAAGAAACGGGGTTAAATGCGAGAATTGTAAAAAAAGGCAAGCTGTTCCAAAAAGACGACACTAGCAATGGAAAAAGCTGGGTCATAATGCCGTTTTTATGCAATGTCAAGTCGCAAAATGTGAAGCTTGACCATGAAAATGCCGAATTTAAGTGGATAAACATCAAAGAACTGAAAAAATACCCGACAGTTCCGGGGCTGGAGAAAGATTTAAAAGTGCTGGGGTTAATTTAAAACATTATGAAACAGAAAATATTTCTTGGATCAGACCATGCAGGGTTCGGGCTGAAGGAGGAAGTTAAGAAATACCTCAACGGTTTAGGAATGGATGTTGAGGATGAAGGCCCGCATAAGCTCGACCACGAAGACGATTATCCTGACTTTATAGTTCCAGTCGCAAAAAAAGTGGCAGAAGATCCAAAAAACAACAGGGGAATAATATTCGGGGCCTCAGGCCAGGGCGAGGCGATTGCCGCAAACAAAACCAAAGGCGTAAGGGCTGCACTTTATTATGGCGGCAGCATGGAGATTGTAAAGCTTTCCCGCACGCACAACAACTCCAACATTCTCTCTCTGGGGGCAAGATTTCTAAAGAAAGACGAAGCTATAGAAGCTGTAAAAATATGGCTGGATACCGGCTTCAGCAATGAAGCAAGGCATATCAGAAGGATAAATAAGATTGATGGTATATGAAGATAATATGCAATTCATAAATTATTTTTTTGCTTCTTTGATTTCATATTCAGGACTTTTGATTGGGATGATTCTTATAAGTATAGCTCCTGAAGAGCAAAAGCCGCTGGAAAAATACCTTATTTTTTTGAGGAAAATACTCTTATCTGCTGTCTTTGTTTTTTTGATTTTCTATTTTTTCAATAATTACGCCAGTCTGCTTATATCAATAGCTTACATCATTTTTTTATTTTTTATTGAGCACAAAATGACCGACTTGCTAAAAAAATCAATAATCATTTATCAACTTCTCGGTATCATCTTTTTTTTAAGCTCAAGGAACGCGAATTTGTTTGCAATAGAATCAAGCCTGATCTTTCTTTACGGGCTGCCGACAGCTTCATTGATATACAATAAACGGAAAAAAAATCATTACAGGCTAATACTTTATAATAGCGGGTTTGTTATAATGGCAATTTTGCTGTTTTTTGTCTAATTACCACTTCTCGTTCCTTACCCCAAGATAAAATGCAAGATGGTTGACTATGACATCCAATACAAAACTCAGCAATAAGGAAACAAAAAATATAGTTAATGAAACATCAAAAATCGGACTGACAAACACCAAAGAGCCGATAACGAAGTCTGCCTGATCAAAAGGAATAAACTTCCTCCCTGGCCCAATGCCAATTCTTCTCTTAAAAAAACTCTTCACCAAGTCCCCTGTTAAAGCCCCAAGACCCATCAAAAAACCAAAGACTAGCCAATTTTGGTAGTCTATAAATGAGATTTCCCTGAAAAATTCTCCGCCATATAGCAAAAATTGAAGATACGCAATGATAACCGCAAAAACAATTCCGAAAACTAGGCCGCGATACGTCTTGTTCTTTCCCAGCAGAGGATTTCCATTCATTTTTTTGTTAAAATCTATTGGAGCTGCAAATAAATTGATTTTTTTCACCATGACGGGCGCCATGTTGGCAAAGTACGCCGGCAGCATCAAGTAGAAGCATTTCAACAGCAGCATTGCAAGTGATTCTGGCATGCCATCAATTTTTTAATATAGATTTAAATAGTTTTGTATGCCGATTCCCAAAAAGCTCAAGAACGCCCCAATAATAAATCCGGCAAGCACGTCTATGAAATAGTGCTTCTTCAGATAAATCCTTGAGAAGCCAACGCCTATTATGCCTAAAAGCACGATTAAAACAAGCATACTGTTTGGATAGAACTGGGCAATTGTAACAGAAAGCGCGGTGATTCTGGCAGTGTGCACGCTTGGAAAGCTGCCTGCAAGGTATCTTTGGAAGAGTGTCTTTTTCGGCATGGGTATCGGCCTTTCTTTTGGGTAAGCGTACTTTATAACGGCGCATACAACCTCGGTCAAAATTAAAATAACAAAAAGATTTATCGCAAGCTTTAAGTTGAATTTAATCAGATATGCCGTTATCAAGGCATAAAAATAAGGAGTTCCAAATAAGCTGATTAGCCGAAAAAAAATTTCCAATGCGCCCTTTTTTGTCATTACTCTATCACTTCTTTCTTGGCCAGGGAAACGGCTCTTGCCCTTCCTCAAGCGGAAGCGTCCCATTAGCCTGCATCCTACTAACTCTTCCGTCAAGATACTCCTTCCAAACTATAATCTTTCCATCTTTTACCGCTGCAATTATTGCATCGCTCACGGCAGTCCTGTTCCCAGTTTTTATGTTCGTTGACGCAAACTGCCATTCAACCGCCACATCATCACCATCTGCAATGATATTGCTTATGTAAATTTTGGTATCTTTGAATGATTTGTTGTAATCAATCAAGTCCTGAAGCGTTTCAGTCTTATTCAATCTCCTTCCAGGATAAGCAAAAACTAGGTCTTCATGCAATACAGAATCCAAAAGTTCATAATTCCCCGTCTCCCACGCTTTTGCATGCTTGTAGACAAGATCTTTAATGTCCTCATTCTTGAAGTTGGTTTTGACTGCGCATCCATAAATAAAAACAATCAAAAAAATAATAAGCCAAAGTCTTACCGATCTCATAATTTTCAGAAAACTATTTAAGGTATTATAAATCTTATGCATTTATGAAGATTAGATTCAATGTACCAAACAAGATAACGCTCATAAGAGTGATGCTGATTCCGCTGTTTGCGGCAATTCTTCTGGTCGATATACCGAATAAAAACATATTGGCTGCTTTTATTTTTGCAATGCTTTCTATATCTGATTTTTTTGACGGGTATCTTGCCAGAAAGAAGAAGCAGGTCACTGAATTTGGCAAGCTTCTAGACCCTATTGCAGATAAGCTGCTGATTTCGACAGCATTGATATTTTTGGTAATGCAGGGTTATAGCGGAATCCAATTATGGATGGTTGTTGCGATTATTGCAAGGGAAGTAATAATGACGGCTATGAGAATTTACCTGCTGCCGAGCAAAATAATAGTGCCTGCCAGCAATTTTGGAAAGGCAAAAACTGTTGTGCAGAGCATGGCTATTGTGTTTGTCCTTTTGAATATGCCTCTTAGCTGGCATGCAATGATGGCTGCAGTTTTGCTTACTTTGATATCCGGCATGGAATATCTTATAAGGATACGGCAAATGACCGGAAATAGTGTTGTTAACCTTCCAAACCTGATAACATTGGCGAGATTTTTGCTTATAATCCCATTCATTTATTATTTTCTGAATTCAAGGGCATACATAGCATTGCTGATTTTCGGGGTCATAACTTTAAGCGATAAACTTGACGGAGTTTCGGCAAGGCTTATGAACCAGAGAACAGAGCTTGGAAGCGGCCTTGATTCGTTCACTGACTGGGTTTTAATAATTTCCACATTTGTTCTTCTGGCTTTTAAAGGCTATCTAAACATTTTTTGGGTTGTGCTGCTTATTGTGCCGTCAATAATCAGCGGCGTGATGAAGATGGCGTACGCCAAAAGGCAAAAGGTTGTTCCTGTAACTTTTATAGCAAGGCTGAGCGTCGGCATGACTTACACGACAATAGCTTCTGTCATAATAAGGTTTCCATACAGATTTTACTTATTAACAGCCACTCTTGTGCTTGTTTATTTGGCAATGTTTTTGTATGTATTGAAGGTCTTGAGCATGCCTAAACTATCAATAACAAAGAGAAGATTTCTAAAGGATCGTAGTAGATGACACAAGCTGCTAAATTATTTTTGTCCGTGAGTGTAAATTATGCCAGCTTTCTTATTCTGATTGAAGAGACCATTAGTATCCCTAAAAAAAGGTATATGTAAGGATAGAGCCAAATTGGAGTATCCAAAAAATAAGCCAGCGGAATGAAGACGCCATTCATTGTTATCGGCATTCCATGAAAAGCGCCCTTCAAATTCATTATGTTGTACCTTGCAAGCCTCAAGATTCCGCAGAATAGGAAAATCGTAAAAGAAATTATTGCCAAAGGCGTTTGAATCAATACAAATCCGAATATCGCTGGGGCGACTCCAAATGAAATAGTGTCAGCCAGCGAATCAAGCTCCTTCCCGAATTCATTCTGCTGTCCCATTACTTTTGCAATTTTTCCGTCAAAGTAATCTGATACGACTGCCAGCACCATCATAAGGCCTGCTGTATTGTACCATCCTTTTATGGCAAAAAGCACGCTTATAATGCCAAATATCACATTTGTTAAAGTGAAAACATCTGCAAATTTTATCAGCCTTAAGATTTTAAATTCATCAACATCTGTCTTTCTCCTTACAAGCCTAAATTCTGATTTGAACAATGACTCGATTCCGGAGGCCAGCGTCATGGCTATTGCAATCCATAATAATACCCAGTCGAGATTGCCCATCATCACAGGTATCAAAGCAATTATCTGGAAGAAAAGGCTTATTTTTCCAAGGGCCGTTGGCTTGAATTCCCTCCTTGAATCGCGGTAAAACAAAACAGAAGCAATAACCACAGTGAGCAAGTCCCTAACAATAAACACGAGCATTACCCATATAGGAAGCAGATTGTCAAACACAAGGGCAACTGCAGCCACATCAACCAAAAGCCGGTCAGCTGACAAATCAAGTATTGACTTAATCAAAGATTTCTGCATAAATCTTCTTGCAGTCAAGCCTTCAAGAAATGAGATCAATGCCGTGGCAATGAAGAACACCCTCGAGATGATTTTGCGGTCATTTAAAATCAAAATACCCACAACAAAAGCGAGCACAATCCTCAATAGGGTTAGCGCAAGGAATACCTTCTCTTTTCTTATTCGAAGTCTCATTTCATCGCTTCCTGCACACATATACAAAAGCCGGCGGCACGTTCAACGGCACGAATTTCCTTTCCACACTGCCGAAATATGACTTAAGCAGCCCGCTTAGGCCATTTGTGTATTGGAACAGAACAAATTTTCCACCATCGCTTAATGAGTTTCTTATTCCTTTAAGGATCCGCTTTTTTTTTGAGGTTGAAAAGTTAAGAAACGGAAGCCCCGATACAACATAATCCACATTTTTCACCTTAAGTTTTCTAATATTTTTATTCAAGTCCTCAGCACTCGCATTAATTATTACAAGCCTTTTGTCAATGACCCTTTTTTTCAGATAATCGCAGAATTTTCTGTTTATTTCGAAACAAAATACTCTTGCGTATGGGGCGGATTTTTTTAGAATCGCTTTTGTAAAAGTTCCCAATCCCGGCCCAAGCTCAACAATATTTCGCGACGCCTCAAAGTCTATATTCTCTACAATCCCTTTTGTCAGAAATTTCGAGCTTGGAGCCACAGCCCCCACTTCTTTTGGCTTCTTTATGAAACTTGATAAGAGCAACAGAGAGTCTTTCATTTTAGTAGAGCAATTATGGTTGAGCCTGATTTTACTGTATCGTTTATCTTGATTTTCAAGTCCACCCTTTTTGGCATTATCAAGGTTGTTTGGCTTGATAAAGCTATAATGCCTATTTTCTCGCCTTTATTAACCTTTTGATTCAACTTAGCGCAGCATTTTATGCGCCTTGCAAGAAATCCTGCTATCTGTACGACCTTGACCTTGAGCTTTTTATTCTGAATCACGATTTCATTTTTTTCATTCTGAAGGCTCTTTTCCAAATCATATGCCTTGAAGAACTTCCCTTTTGTGTGCTTTATTGATTTAACAATGCCGCCTATGGGGGCCCTGTTTATGTGCACGTCAAAAGGGGACATGAATATTGACACTGCATAGCATTCTTGGGCTACATCCTTAGTCAGCGTTCTTATTTTTCCAAAAACCCCCTTTTTTATTTTTATATTATCTTCTGATGTGTTAATGATGGAGATTATTCTGCCGTCTGCAGGCGCAACTATATTATTGCCGCTTGGTATACTTCTTTTTGGATCCCTATAAAAATTAACTAGAAATAAAATCAACAGCAAAACCACTGCGCCGATAAGTATGAGCCACCCCATAGAGTTTAATGGTTGAACTGCTTTTATAAATGTTTCTTCAGCGCCTTATTATTATATATTAGAATGCCCAACCCGGCAATTACAAGAATCATTCCAGTTATCACATGCCTTAGATGAGTCTGCTCGCTTAAGCCTATTCTGGCATGGAATGCGTGCGGCAGGAATGCAAGCAGAAATCCTATAAACAGCAGGATTGTTCCTATAACGTCAATTATTTTTTTATTCATAAAAATAATAAAAAGAAAAAGTATTTTTATTCTTTAACCCCATACGCGACTCCTAACGAGACTACGCCAACTGCAACGTGCAGATAGCTTATTGCCGCATTTATGGCAAAAATACTGTCCAGCAAGCCTCCAGCCCCTGGTACGAACCAAAGGACGCCAACAACAAGCGCTATAACTCCAACCCACATGTTGGTTGGCTTTGCGCTGCCCTTCATGGCTAGCCACAATACCAAAGCTCCTCCTACGAGGTGCAACAAATTTTGTGCGAGGTTAACTCCAAAAATACCTAAAATTGGAGCATTAACGAATCCTACCAGGCCCAAAAGCACTAGCACTGCACCAATAACCATTGCATATGTTTTTTGTACATCGGCGATATAGACCACCTCAAACTATACCTTTTGGGTAAAATGTATTTAAGCTTTTCGCCGATTTATATAGTAGAATAGATATGATACAAACATTTTTAATAGACAAAACTTTACTTCCAGTCGATGAAATACACAATCTTGGATTGCTACACAGACGAGCCTGCAGGGCTTGGAGTGCCCCCTTACCTTGGCACTTATCCGAGATACATAGCGGGCTATCTTAATGAAGATGTTAATTATTTGACGATTGATGATTTAAGATTATTTAAGAAAAACAATTCAATAATAAAAGAAACAAAATTATCACAAAAAACAGATATAACAACTTACAATTT
>CAZJBR010000020.1:0-8548 GCA_964544435.1 uncultured Methanosarcinales archaeon | reverse complement strand
AAACAGCATTTTTTCCCAATTGTTTTTTGTTGATTGACAGCAAGGGCTTTCCGCCTTTCTCCTTGTTTATAATTATATCGTGCCACCTTAAGCTGTTGAATGCTTTTATGCAGCTCTCTTTTGCAGCAAACATTCCTGCAAGAGTCTCGGGGCTTGAATTTCTGATTTCGCTATCGTAAAATATCCTAAGCAAAGAGCTCCTGTCAATTTTCCTGAATCTGTTTATCTCAACTATATCGCAGCCAATTTTTATGCCCCAGTTCCATAT
The DNA here is from genome assembly GCA_964544435.1 of uncultured Methanosarcinales archaeon. Taxonomy (GTDB): domain Archaea; phylum Nanobdellota; class Nanobdellia; order Woesearchaeales; family GW2011-AR4. The sequence goes on along the minus strand of CAZJBR010000020.1, from coordinate 8,280 downwards.
TAATGTGCCTTGCTTACTGCTCATAAATCTCTTACCTTTTGCTCTATAAGTTTGGTGATGCCATCGTAAGTCATCCTTGACAGCTGCTTGCCGCTAAATTTAACGGGCTTTCCAAATTCTACTGATGTTTTTCCAAATCTTGGGATTGCGCTGCCTCTTGGAAGCACCTCAAACAAGCCGTTTATCCTCGCAGGTATGACCTTTACTTTCATGCCGGCAACTATGTACCCGATGCCTGACTTGAACTCGTGAATTTTTCCGTCGGGGGTTCTTTCGCCTTCTGGAAAGAGTATTATGGAGAATCCCCTGTCAATCATTTCTCCGGTAAACTCAAGGCTCGTGTCAGTTCCTATTGCTGTGCCGAATGGATAAGCATTGTAAGCAAATGAGCTGTAATACCCAAGCAGTTTCCTTAGGATTTTCTGGATTCCTCCGGCGCCAATTCCAAATACAACTTCAGGATGCGCTGCAACAGCAAAAGGCATTTTTATGCGCCGTGAGATGACTGGAATGTCGAAAGCGCTCTGATGGTTGCTCGCTATGATTACCGGCTCTTCAAGATTTGCTAAATTTTCCAATCCTTTGTACTCTGTTCTTGTAAAGAACCTTATCAGAGGGAGTAATACCAGTACTTGAAGAGCATATCTAAAAACTCTGGTAAAGCGCATTGTTGGCCATGCCCTAAACTTAATTCTTGCAACCCTGCTTTCCTTCATCAGTTTTTCTATATCCAAAGCAGTGGTGGTTTGGTCTATTCTGGTTTCATCAATCTCAACATCAAATTGATTTTCGAGTTCTGAAATTATCTCGACTCTTTTAAGGGAGTCCATGCCGAGCTCAACCAGCTTAGAGTTTTGCTTTATTCTCTTGCTTGGATTTAATACTCGATGTATTAGCCCATAAACTTTATTTTCATAATCATACTTTTTATGCCTGTCAGTTTTATCAAGCTCCTGCTGCAAGATAAATCTTTTGACTTTGCCCGTAGGCGTCTTTGGAAAATGCGCATCATGCCATGCTGAGCAGCTTGCTATTCTCTGATGGCTGAGCAGCCTTGCATTCGCCTCTTTTATAGCATCTTCGCATTTAATCTTTCCATCCAAAATCAAAACTGCATGTATCTTGTTGTTTCTTTGGATGACGCAGCTCTCTTTTACGCCTTTTATCGAGTTAAGAACCGGTTCTATATCGGCTGGATACGCTTTCAGGCCGCTTCCTGTGGCGATTATATCCTTTTTCCTTTCCTTTATGTAAAGGTAGCCATTTTTTATTTCCCCTACATCTCCTGTTTTAAACCATCCGTTTTCAAAAGAGCTTATTGTTTTTTCATTGTTTTTGTAGTAGCCGCTTGTTACGTTATCTCCTTTAACAAGAATTTCGCCGTCTTCGCCGAACTTTACACTAGCACATCGCGCGATTTTCCCGACACTTCCCGATCTTGATGCAAACGGCGTGTTCAATGAGATTACAGAAGAGGTTTCTGTCATGCCATAGCCGTTCAGCACCATAATCAGTTTTCTTTTCCACCATTTCTCAAGATCTATGTCAAGAGACGCCCCTCCAACTCCTATAAGCCTGAACTGGATTCCTAAGCTGCACGGCACGCATTTCCCTTCCAAATCATTTTTTACAGCAGCAAGTACCCCGGGAACAAGAATAGCGGCGTTAATTCTTTTGTTTCTTATAAAGGCGATGAGCTTCTTTGGCCGGATTGAATCAATAAAATATATCCCATATCCATAATAAACAGGCAGGAAGATTCCCATAATCTGGGAAAAAACATGGCTTAAGGGAAGGGCATTCAAGAATTTCAAGTGAACCCTCAGCTTTAAAGCGTTTGTTGCAGCTTGAACTGCTGTGAGAATATTTTTATGCGTCAATACAACGCCTTTTGGATCTCCTGTTGTTCCTGAAGTATATTGTATCTCCAGCAAATCTTCCGGATTTGCAGTTTCGATTGTGGTATTGCGTGCCTTAAACCCCTTGAGTCTGTCATCAAGCTCTTCAAGGTAAAAAGACTTAATTCTTGTTCCAGTGGGAAGATTAATTGAGATGCTTTGAAAGACCGCCTTCGCATCTACTTGCCTGCATATTTTCTGAAGGAGGGTTTTATCAGTGAGCACGTCCAAAGGAACTGCAGTTATGTTTGACAGAATGCATGCGAAATAAATTGTTATCCATTCAATTGAGCTATTGCCGAGTATTATGACCTTGTCGGCTTTTTTGATGCCGTATCTTTTGAGCATCATCCTTGCGGCATTTATTTTTTTAAGCATCTCCATACCATTGATAGATTTTGTCCTATAGCCGATTTTATGATTGAAAGAAAGCTTTTTGTTTTTCAGCAATGAAAGATAAACTAATTTTTGGATAGAATGAGCATCTTGCACCATGCAGGTATAATTCAGTTTATGGTTAATAAATCTTTTGATGTCCCTGTCAATGCCAGTGGCTTATCCTTGAACAGGATAGTGTCCTCAATCCTTATCCCGAATTTTCTTGGGATATAAATGCCGGGCTCGATCGTGAAAACCATGTTGTTTTTTATCCTGTCTTTTGAGTTTAATGTTAGATTAGGCAGCTCATGTATCTCAACTCCCACTCCATGCCCGAGGCCATGGGTAAAATATTTCTGATATTTGCCTAAGTTTTTGCTTACAAAATTATATAGCTCGGAGCATTTTTTGTTGTTTTTTATTTCATTTGTTGAATTTTTTTGAATTGTTAAAAGCATATTGTAAATGCTTTCTTCCTTTTTGCTTGGTTTTCCAATATATATTGTCCTCGTAATATCCGAGCAATAACCCTTGTATTTTACGCCAAAATCCATAACACAAAATCCTTTTTTTATTTTTATGTTTAACGGCTCATGGTGCGGCATGCTCGCATTGCTTCCAGACGCGATGATTGGGTTAAAGGCAATCTCCAAGCTGAGCTTTTTTGTTTCGTACTCCAAAAAAGCCGCTGCTTCTGACTCGGTTTTAAAATCCTTAAAATTCTTGATGGCTTTTTGCATGATTTTATCAGCGCATCTGCAGGATTTTCTCAGAAGTTTTATTTCTTTATCTGTTTTTATTGCCCTTAGCCTAAGGCAGTCCAGCGCTAAGTCAACTGCTTTGGTTTTTTTGAACTGCTTTTTGAAATGCATGTAGGAATTCAATGTAAAATTGTTTTTATCTATTGCGATGGTTTTTATTTTCAATTTGTTTTTTCTAATAATGGCATAAATTGATTCAAAAAACATTTTCCTTTCCATTGAATATACTCTTTTAATCATGGATTTTCTTGCCCTTTGGAATTCCATCTCAGGAGCAATCAGAAACGGCGGCTTTTTTGACGGAATAATTAATGCTCCCAATCCCTTGTAACCAGAAAGGTAAAACATAGTTGGGTTCATTTTTGTTGAATCGGAGTTGTAGAATAAAGCGGCATCTGCCCCCTTCTTCCTCAAAATTGGCTTCAATTCGTTTATTTTCATTCCAATTCAAAAATCTTATATACCATTTAAAGTTTTTTCTATTTTATGCGAAAATACAGGCTGAAAAACGGCATTACGGTTCTTTTTGAGAAAAATTCATCGAAGTCTGTCGCTGCAGAAGTTATGTTCAAGTTTGGCTCCAATTTTGAGGATAAGCAGACTCTTGGGCTGGCGCATTTTCTGGAGCACATGTTATTTGAGGGCACCAAGAACAGGAGAAACAGCAGGGAAATAGCAAATGAGATAGAGAAATACGGCGGGGAGTTCAATGCCTACACGACTGGTGACAGGACTGCTTTCTTCATAAAGATAATAAACAAAAGGTTTGAGACGGCCTTGGACATTTTGTCCGATATGGTTGCAAATCCGCTGTTTGATGATAAGATACTTGAAAAGGAAAAGCAAGTGGTGCTGAAAGAGATTAACATGATAACTGATGACCCGAGGCTTCACCAGTGGATACTGTTTCAGAAGATACTGTTCAACAAGCATCCTGCAAAAAACCCGACTTATGGAAGCGTAGATACTGTAAAATCTCTTGACAGGAAGCAAGTCGCTGAATATTATTACTCGCATTACATACCAAACAACATGATAATTTCTATTTCTGGAAATGTTGGAAATACTGGGGAAATGACTGAAAAATATTTTGGAAAGCTTAAGCCCAAGAAGCTGATTACAAGGCCGGTTGTGAATGAGCTGCCTCAGACAAAAATCAAAAAATTTGTTGAGAAAAAGAAAACCTTGAACTCTTATATGGTGCTGGGATACAAGACTGTTTCCAGGCTTCACGAGGACAGCTATGTTTTTGACGTGATAACTGCAATTCTCGGCAGAGGGCAGTCCGGATGGGTTTTTGATGAGATAAGAAACAAGAGAGGGCTTGCTTACCAGGTTGGAGTCAACAGCGAGATGGAATCTGATTATGGCATGTTTGCAGTTTATACAGGACTTGACAGGAAAAACATAGAGAAGGCTAAAGATATCATCCTGCAGCAGTTCAGACGGCTTGAAACATTAACCAATAAAGATTTGGAGGAGGCGAAAACCTACATCGAAGGCAATAACGCTTTGCAAACAGAGGATAATCTGCATCACGCAGACAATCTAGCTTTCTGGGAATCAATAAAGGATGCCAGGCTTTTTTATTCTTACCTGCAGAATGTAAAGAAAGTTACAACTGAAGACGTAAAAAGAATTGCAGGGAAATATCTGAATCAGAACTATACTTTGGTTGTTATAGAGCAGAAATGAGCTTAGATTCAATACCCTCATTGTTTGTTTTATTTCCTACAAAAGGCCTTCCATTTAGTTTCGGGGCAATTATCCTACCATATCCATAATCCAAAAATTCTTTCCTTATTGGAAATATAAAATAGTCATCTCCTTGGTGTCCTAGTAGTTCACGAATTTCAGTATCATCTACTTCAGTAAAATCTTTATAAAGAAAACAGGGCTTTTCTTGATAGAATAATACAAATTCACCTTGATGCCCTTGCCTTATCATCTCAGGCAACAGAGCCATGAAAGCGGCTTTGTTTATTCTATATTCTCTATCGCCATCATCTAAATAACTATTAAGAGTGCCTGCTAATTTTGTAAAAAGACGTTCCACTGCCATTGCCATAAGATGTAGATCAGTAATGGGGTATTTAAATTTAATTATCTCGTCACTTCAAACTTTCTTATAATTTCAGCAATTTAATTAATTTTCATCTGCTCAACAACAAGCTCGAACATCGAATTGCAGTACTCTTTGTATTTTTTCGCATTGTGCAAATCTATAGCTTCGTAATACTTGCTTCTTAATTTTACTGGAACGAATATTTTTGGATAACCTGCATTTGTCAAAACCCAGTTCATTAATGCCCTTCCTGTTCTTCCATTGCCGTCTTCAAAAGGGTGTATCTCGACAAATTTCGCATGAATAAGGCAGGCCATCACAAACGGGTGCAATTTTTTTTTATTCCCGTAATAGAAAGCCACCATATCATTAAGCAGGTTGGGCACGTCTTTTTCATCCGGCGGCGTAAAATCTGCGCCTTCTATTTTTACCGGGAAAAATCTTATTCTTCCGGGGTATACAACACCGGTATTTTTTGTTAATACTTCATTCAATTTCTCGATAAATTTAATGTTTAATTTTCCTTTATATTTTTTCAGAAAAACTAAAGCGTCTCTTCCGTTAATCGCTTCATTGTAATCCTTTGGCGACGCTCCCGAAGGAATTTGCTTTTCTTTTATTATTAGATATGTATCCCTCAAAGTCAGCCTATTGCCTTCTATTGCATTTGAATTGTAGGTGAATCTTATAACAAAATCGCTTTCTTCCTTTTCAAGTATAGTTTTAGGTATATGTTTAATATGATTATTATAAACTTCCTTGAAATCGTCTATAAACTCCAGTTTGCTGGCGTCAATATAATCGTCGTTGTATATTTTATATTCCTCTAATCTCAACTCTTTCAGCTTTTTTCCTATTAATTCCCTTGACGGGCTTTTTACCCCAAGTTTTATCCTTATCTTCTTCCATTTATTAGGGCCAATTCTGATAGTTTTGCCTATATAAAAAAAAGTCTTATTGCCTGATTTTACTTTGTCTACATAAGCCATAAGAATACTATTGTCCACATTTTATATAAATCTTTCTATTTTGTGGACAACTATCTCGTCACTTCAAACTTTATTATTTTTTGATTTTATATATAACAAATGGATTCTAGTTATGTAGCTGAAAATGCTTTCTCTATCATATCTTCTTTTCCCTTCATTTTGTGCCTAATTGACTCAAGCAATTTATCGACTTCCTCGGAAACAGCATTTTTTAAGTCCATTGGGTGCAATTTCTTGCTTAAGTAATCCCCCTCCAACTCTCCGTAATTGTCATAAATTATATTGCCTCCAAATTTTTCTGCTCTTTTTATTGCCAATTGCTGGTTATTATCTTTTTTGTGTACAAAAATTACATATTTTAAAAATGCCAATACACCATTGTCTTCTACAGCAATAGGGCAGTGTGCGCTTTGTATTTTGCTTTTTACCGCATCAGAAGGGTCTAGCAAGTCTATTTTCGATTTCTCCTCAGAAGCTGACATTTTAGAGCCTTGAAGCCCAGGCAGCATTGGGGTCATAACCTCTACTCTTGCTTTATAACCCAGCTTTGGCAGGTTTTCCCTTGCAAAAGCCAATATTTTTCTTTGGTCAATTCCACCATACTGAACATCCATGTCCATATACTGCTCATCTAGGGTTTGCAATATTGGGTAGATGAATCCACTTAATTTTGGATTTTCGCCAAACCTTACAACACCAGCAGCTGCCCTTTTTGTCCTGTCAAGGGTGTTTAAAGCCGCCAATCTGTACATGTCTAAAGTGTAATTCTTATCTAATTCAAAGTCGCTTCCTCTTTTGAACTCTAGGTTTTTTGCGTCAATGCCTAAAGCGCTTATCATAGCAGAAATTATCTCTTTGTAATATTTAACCCTGTAATCTAATAGTTCAAAAGGCGCTTTTTGGTCATCCAAGTGGGCATGTATATCTGCCAACAATATTGTGAATTTAAAGCCTGCTTTTAGAAAGTCTCCAACTTTAATAATAGGTATAAAGTAGCCAATATGGACTCTGCCAGTAGTGGCCAAGCCGATATATCCTTTAGGACTCTTTTTTTGCTCCAATAACTGCTTTAATTCCTGCTCTGTTATGATCTCCTGCGTGTTTCTTCTTATTAGATTAAGCCTTTCTTCTATATCCATTATAAACCGTTAATTTTAATGTTGATATATAAAGTTTTAGATTAGTATTTTGGATTTTCAAATTTGTTATTGTTAATTGCATATATTGAACGTGCCCAAGTGTCAAGGGCAAGAAGAACAAAAACATTAAATTTGCAAATTTTATTAAATATGATTCGCAATTCCAGTGCTCGGCATTGCTGTTTTGCCCGGTATGCCTTGCCATACATTTACTGAGTCTGCACTTTCCTTAAAACCATTTGAGATACTATTCCAAGAGAAACTCCGAGTATTTCCAAAGAGAAAAAGATGACTGTGCTGAAGGGTAGGTTGGTTACATAAGTGCTGAATCCTGTGGTGCTTGAAATCACATTTCCTGTCGGTATCACGCTTGCAGGAGTCCCGTCAGGACCATAGATAGGCAACATAAAGTAAACAAGCAAAGCAACCAACGCTCCGATATACGCGCCTTCTTTCATAAGTTTAGGCTATTAAAGTTTCAGAATAAAAAGGTTGCGGTTTAAAGATTATACTACTCTTATTTTTTAATGTGTTTTTCTATTCTATTTTCTACTCTATCCTCTGCCATAGATTTTTGTAAATTACTAATAATATTAAATTCTGGGAGAGGATATTCATCTTTTGCTAACTGATTTATTTGATTCTGATATTCTGCAGCTTTTGTCTTTAGTTCTAGTATTTTTATTCCAACTTTTGCGTCTAATTCTGCATCTAGTTTATCTTGATTAATTTTCCATTTACGAATTGCCCAAATAAAGAAAAACATAGATGTTGAAGATATGAAAATATAAACCCAAAAATTTACCCAAAATAACCAATCTGGTATTTTTTTATATAGTAAATTTAGACTTAGAGAGGCTCCTATTATGCCAATTATGAATGTAATCATAGTAAAAGATGTTATAAATTTGTAGAAATCTTGATAATTCAATTTGGGAATTGGTATATCTTCCATAATAGTTTTAATGATCCATCTTATATATTTATAACTTTCTAACCACTGGACATCTCCTGACGCAAGCTTTATAAAAGTGCATTTCTCAGTGTTTG
>CAZJBR010000019.1:2050-8839 GCA_964544435.1 uncultured Methanosarcinales archaeon | reverse complement strand
TATTTGAAGGCAAAACAACAGGCATGCCGATTTCAATGATTATTTACAATAAAGATGCTGATTCTTCAAAATACGAGAAAATAAAGAATCTGCTAAGGCCTGGCCACGCCGATTTTACATACCAGGCTAAGTACGGATTTAGGGACTACAGGGGAGGCGGCAGAAGCTCTGCAAGAGAAACTGCTGCCAGGGTTGCTGCAGGGGCTGTTGCAAAAAAATTGCTGTCAAGATTTAATATTACAATTATGGCTTATGTGAAGGAAATCGCTGGAATCAAGGCAAATAAGATTGATTACAGGGAGATTTATAAGAATAATGTCAGATGCCCTGACAAAAACGCTGCAAAGAAAATGGAATCTGCGATTCTAAAAGCAAAAAATGATGGAGATTCTGTTGGTGGGGTATGTGAAATAATTGCTTTGAATGTTCCAAGTGGATTAGGCAGGCCAATTTACAACAAGCTTGAAGCTGATCTTGGCTCTGCAATTCTTGGTATTAATGCTGTTAAAGGTGTTGAGTTTGGCACTGGATTTGAACTGGCAAAAATGAAAGGCAGCCAATCAAATGATGAATTCATAGTCAAAAACAGCAGAATAATTACAAAAACAAATAATCATGGCGGCATTCTTGGGGGAATATCAACTGGTATGCCTATTGTTTTAAGGGCTGTTGTAAAGCCCGCATCAAGCATTTTGAAAAAACAAAAAACCATTAACTATAAGACAATGAAGCAGGAAACGATATCTGTCGAGGGAAGGCATGACCCTGCAACAATTGTAAGATTCCCGCCGATTGCAGAGGCAATGGCTGCAATTGTGATAGCTGACCATATGATAATGGCTGGAAAGATTAATCCTGACACATTGATAAAGTGAGTTCTTTATGAAGAAAATAACCGTCGGCATCATTGGCGGCACTGGGCAGATGGGAAGATTCTTCAAGAAGTTTTTTGAAAAGAATGACTGCAAAGTTCTGGTCGCTTCGAGAAAAACAAAGCTAACTCCAAGGGAATGCGCAATGCAAAGCGACATTGTTTTGGTGTCTGTTCCGATAGACGGTGCCGTTGGCGTAATAAAAAAGATAGCGCCTTTTGCGCGCAAAAATTCCTTACTGATGGACGCAACATCTGTAAAAAAAGGGCCGGTCAAAGCAATGCTGCGGTATTCCAAATGCGAGGTTATTGGGATGCACCCTGTTTTCGGGCCGAGCGTAAGCTCATTGAAAAACCAGACAATTGTGCTCTGCCCTGCAAGGGGGAAGAAATGGCTAAAATGGATAAGGGATATTTTTCAGAGGAACGGCGCCGTAATAAAAATAACGACTACGGAAAAACATGATGAGATGATGTCGATAATCCAGGGCTTGAACCATTTCAGCACTTTGAGCGTTGCCCATGCAATGAAGTCTTTAGGGATAAGCGTTGAAGAAAGCCTCCAGTACACGAGCCCGATATACAAACTGAGGATGGCAATGATCGGAAGAATCCTTAATCAAGATCCAAACCTATACGCAAACATAGAAATAATGAATCCTAAAAACATAAAAGCCTTAGACGCTTACATAAAATCATCGAAAAAGCTCCAGGATATAATTGAGGCTAAAAATACGAAAGAATTCATAAAGTACTTTAGTGAATGCGCAGAATTCTTCGGCAGCTTTAAGAGAGAAGCTGAAAAGCTCAGCGATTTCTTGATAGAGAAGATGGTAGAAAGGAAAAAATGAAAATTGCAACTCTTGGTCCAGAGGGAACTTTCAGCCATGAAGCTGCGCTTAAGCATAACAGGAATGCATCTTTGGCATTTGTTAATACTATCAGAGATGTTTTTGAGACTGTTTCAAACAGCAAAGCAGCCTTAGGCATTGCTCCCATTGAGAATTCAATTGCCGGCACTGTCGGCCAGACTCTTGATTTTCTGATGGAATTTCACTTAAAGATAACGGCTGAAGAAGTGCTTCCTATAAACCATTATCTTGCGGGATTCGGCTCTATTAAAGACATTAAAGCCATTTATTTGCATCCGCAGACGTTTGAGCAGTGCGAGCTGTTTATCAAAAAAAATATGCCTAAAGCTGAGATGATTCAGACATCGAGCAACGGCAAATCAGCCGAAATGCTGTCAAAATCAAAAGACAAGTCAAAAGCTGCAATAATACCGAAAATCGCAGTTGATTTTTATAAGCTGAAGGTGCTCAAAAAAGATGTGCAGGATAGCAGATTCAACGTAACAAGATTTTTTGCAATATCAAAGGACGATGCCAAGAAAACAGGGTTTGACAGGACAAGCATAGCAGTCTATCCGCAGGTCGACAGGCCAGGCTTGCTGTATGAAATGCTTGGCCATTTCGCGAAGAACGGGATAAACCTTACCAAAATCGAGTCGAGGCCGTCCAAAGGAAAGCTCGGTGATTATATTTTTTATATTGATTTTCAGGGGCATAAATCAGAAAAGAACGTTGCAGATGCATTGAAAAAACTGGAAGAGTCTGCATTTGTCACGCTGCTTGGCAGCTATCCGAGAAAATATTAAAAAAATGTCGAAAGATAAAGGATCGAATGAACTATCAGAGGAAGAAACTAAGCTTAAGTTATTTTGGGCTTTATTTATTAGTCACTTAAAAAGCCCACAGGGCAAAATAGATTTTGGTTATATATGGACTGATAAAGTAAAAAAAGATTTTGAAGAAATTAAGAGAGAAGCTGGAAAAATAGCGTTTATACTAAGAAAATTGCATTCTCATTATAGAATAGATAAAGAAAGATATTTTAAAGAGATAAATGATATAAGAAAACTTCTTTATCATCTTAACAGAATAGAGGCTAAAGAAGAATGGGTTTTACAAATGAAAAAGGATTTAGAACGAGTTATTTTAGATGTTGAGAAAGAAAAATTAGATGAAAGAAAAAAATTATTGCAAGCATGGGGATTCCCACTAGAAAAAAGCCCAATAATGCTTGAGTATCTTCTTTCAAATTGGAATGAAACTGAAAAACTAGCTCAACTTGCGGAGAATAATACCAAAAATCTGTTTGGCATTTTTGGTCGTTGGGAAAATCACATTCATAAATTAGTTACCAAGTATGGTTTATTGTCTTTAGGTACGGATATTCTAAGGATAGAAAAAATTGCCGAAAAACCTATTTATTCTTATTTTTTAAATCTTGGAATGTTATCTGAGATGGATTTGACAAGAGAAGAATTCTTTGAAGTGAGTTCTATTATTGCAAAAGATCCAATATTCTTCAGAGCCCCTCTAGTTAGGGCAATTATGTATCCTTATAAAACAAGAGGAGAATTTTTACGCAAATATCGAGAACTAAAAGAATCTTCAAACAATAAGGACTTTTGGACAGTGCATGGTTTGAATAGGTTGGGTTATTTATGTTGTCACGTGACAAATTCCTCAGAACTTTTGAGTTATGAACCATTAGATAGGATAGCTTATGGTATCGTGATTCGATTAGAGCAGAAACAGATTGGAAATTGTATAAATGATCTTATTAAAAGATTAAATATTAATTTGGACATCAATGATTTAAAAGAGTCTATTCCTAGCGCTTCTGTAATCAGCCCAAAAACCAAATTTGGGATAGGGGGTACCAAAGATGGTTCTATAGGTGTTATATTTGATTATGGTTATATCTACCAAGCTTATCCAACTGGTGAAGATATGATGGTTGGAATTGGACATAAAAAAAATATTACGACTAATAAAGCAGCCTATAAAACTGGATTTACTGCATGGAGTGTAGAACCATATTTATCTGTTAACTATATGGATTATAACTACCCAAATAGAATATCCACGGAGGATAGAAAAAAATCTATTGAGTATTATTACGGTGTTGATGAACGAAGAAAATATAATGAAATATTATTAAGAAATTGGACAGTATCTAGTTTATTTTACTCAAAAGGAACAATTCCTAAGTACATACATAAGCTACAACAAATAAGTGATATTCTATCATTTAAGGAATACATAAATGGTGCTTACTGGTATAGGACAGGAAAATTTGGTATTCCTAAAACTATAATTAAAGTTTATCCTATTTATGAAGTAGATTTATCAAAAAATACATGGAAAATAGTTTATATGCCAAAGAATCCCAATTATGATATTAGAATAGATAAACCCAATAATACTGCAATAGCAGTTCCTAAATAGAATTTAAAAATGAACATAAAAAAACTTGGAGAGAGCCTGAATCCTATTGAAAGGAAAGTTCTGAAGGTTCTGGATAATTTCAGCTCTTTTCATGACATAATGAAAGTGACTGGACTGAAGGATGTAGAGGTTGCAAGGGCATTGCAGTGGCTCCAGAACAAGAATATAGTAAAAATAAAAGAGGAGCAGAAGGAAATTGTGTCTCTGGATGAAAACGGCATTAAATACCTGAAATACGGACTGCCGGAAAAAATATTCTTGCAGGAAATCCAAAAGCCCTTAACGCTGCCGGAGATTGCGCAAAAAACAAAGCTAAGCAGCGAGGAAATGACTGTTTCTCTGGGCACACTGAAATCGAAAGCTGCCATTGAGATAGAAAAAGGCAGGGAGATGGTTGTTTCGATAACCGATCACGGCAGGCACTTGCTGAAGCACGGGCTTCCCGAAGAGCAGTTCCTGAAAGAGAATTTTCCGAGAGATGTCAGCTCTCTCAACGAAGAGGAAAAGTTTGTGCTTGGCAATCTGAGGAAAAGAAAAAGGATAGTAAAGGTTGAATTGTCAAAAATAATCAATGCTGAGCTGACCGAAACAGGCAAAAGGCTGGCAAATGAAAAAATAGAAGAGGGGTTAATAGAAAAAATGGCTCCGGCTTTGCTCAAATCAGGCTCATGGAAGGGAAAAAAATTCAGGCGCTTTGATGTAAAAATAAACGTTCCCAAGATATTTGGGGGCAGGAAGCAGCATTACAGAAGATTTCTTGAGGAAGTCAGGCAGAAATTTGTAAGCCTGGGCTTCAAGGAGATGTCAGGTCCTTTAGTCGAGAGTGATTTCTGGGACATGGATGCTTTGTTCATGCCTCAGTTCCACTCTGCAAGGGACATTCACCAGGGATACTACATAAAAGAGCCAAAATACGCAAAAGATTTGCCAGAGGATAAGGTTAAAAATGTGAAATCAGCGCATGAGAATGGTTTTGGGACCGGAAGCAAAGGCTGGCGTTATGACTTTGACGTAAAAAAAACCCATAGGCATATCTTAAGGACGCACGATACTTCAATTTCAGCAAGGACTTTGGCTTCTGAAGAGCTTGAAATTCCAGGAAAATACTTTCAGATAGCAAGATGCTTTAGATATGATGTTGTTGACGCAACCCATCTGCCGGATTTCAACCAGGTTGGCGGGTTTGTGATAGAGGAAGGGATAAATTTCGGGCATCTGAAAGCCCTGCTCAAGATGTTTGCCAGGGAGTTTGCAGGCGCTGACGAAGTCAAGGTTGTGCCCAGCTATTTCCCATTCACAGAGCCAAGCGCGCAATTGATGGTCAAGCATCCGCAGCTCGGATGGATTGAGCTTGCAGGCGCAGGTATTTTCAGGCCTGAGCTTGTTAAGCCGCTTGTTGGAAAGGAAGTGCCTGTAATCGCATGGGGTGTCGGATTGGACAGACTGGCAATGCTCAAGCTTGGAATAAACGACATAAGGCAGCTGTTCTCGCATGATCTGGAGTTTCTGAGAAATGCCAAGGCGATTTGATGGGAAACAAAAAACAATTCACTAAAATCTGCCCGAAATGCGGAAGCATAGACCTGCCGATAAAAACGGATTTTATTGAAATGCTCATGCCGACACGAGAAAAATGCAAAAAATGCGGCTACTCCGGGTTATTTCCGGAAATAGAAATTAACGAAATTGAAGAGTTCAGAAAAACTTTAGGAAGATAAATGCCAACAATAACTTTTTCATTGAAGGATTTGCAGCATTTGGTTGGAAAAAATCTTTCGATAGAGGAAGTTATAGAGTTTGCGCATTACGGAAAAGGCGATTTTGACAGCTACGACAAGGAAACTGATGAAGTCAAGATTGATTTTGGAGACACTAACCTGCCTTACTTATGGTCAGTGGAAGGCTTCGCAAGGCTGATAAAGGGAGTCTTAGGGATGCAGAAAGGAATTCCTAATGTTAAGATTGGCAAAGGCGATTATGAAGTTATAGTTGACAAGTCTGTTGCAAAGATAAGGCCTTTTATTTCATGCTTTGCCGCAAAGGGCAGGAAAATAGACGAGCATTTGCTTAAGCAGATTATACAACTGCAGGAAAAGTTCTGCGAAACTTATGGAAGAAAGAGAAGAAAAGTGTCTATCGGGCTTTACTCTTACAAAAGGCTCAGCTTTCCTGTCCATTACAAAGCCGTTGATCCAATGTCTGTGGAATTTGCCCCCTTGGAATTCAAAGCCAGGATGAATCTGAGGGAGATTTTGGCAGAGCACCCAAAAGGGAAAGAGTACGCGTTTGTTTTGGAAGGCTATGACAAATACCCAATCCTTGTTGATGACAAAAACGAGATCATGAGCTTTATTCCAATAATAAACTCAAACTTTACAGGCAAGCTTGAGATTGACGACGAGAATATATTTTTTGAGGCGACTGGCACAGACGAGGATGCTGTTAATCTGGCTACGAACATTTTTGCATACGCCCTTCATGAAAGAGGATTTCAGATTTATTCTTCTGAAGTAAGGCACCATGATAGAAAAATTGTTATGCCGCATTTTTTCAATGAAAGTATAGCCATAAAAAATGAGCAGATAAAGAATTTGTTTGGATTGGAGCTTAAAGAGAATGAAG
>CAZJBR010000019.1:0-2040 GCA_964544435.1 uncultured Methanosarcinales archaeon | reverse complement strand
CAGCGATTATAAAGTTAAGATTCCGCCGTACAGGCTTGATATACTGCATCCATATGATATTATTGAAGATATAGGCATAGCTTATGGATACGACAAGATTGAAGACAGGGCTTTGGCGACTTTTACGCCAGGCTCTGTGATAGATTTCAATGAGTTTGTCGGCAAGGTAAGGGAGATTGCTGCCGGGCTTGGTTATCAGGAAGTCATGAGCGCCATATTGACCAACAAAGACTTTCTTTACAATAAAATGAATATTGAAGATGCCGGAACTATTGAAATTGAGGAGTATATGTCAGAAACTTACTCTTTTGTCAGGAGCTGGGTCCTGCCGAACCTGATGGAGGTTTTTTCCAAGAACAAGCATATTGAGTTTCCCCAGAAGATTTTTGAGGAAGGTATTGTGAATGTGAGAAGAAATGAGGAAATTGCCGAGTTTAGCAGGATTGCAGTTGCAAGCTCGCATGAAAACGCAAATTACACCGAGATGAGACAGATGCTAGACTACATATTAAGATGTTTTGGTTTGCATTGCGACATCGAAGAGGCTGAACACGGCTCCTTTATTGACGGAAGGTGCGGAAGGGCAATTGTGAAAGGAAAAAAAGTTGCTTATTTGGGAGAAATAAATCCTGCGGTTTTGGAAAATTGGGGTTTGGAAATGCCTGTTGCTGCGCTGGAATTGAATTTAAGTGAGTTGTTTGAGATTTTGGAGAAGAAATGATTAAGTATGTTTTTTATTTATTGTATAGCATCTTGATAGCATTGTTGGCAGGGTATATTGCTAAATTCATTAATGGAAAACATAAACAATCTAAATATTTCAAAAAAGGTAAGATTACTTTTTATAAAATATCCTTGGATAATTGCAATAGCGTCTTTTTCCTTTTTTATTTTATTAGAGTTTTTAAAAATATAAAAATCACTTTTTCTTTATTGTTTTCTTTGCTGGCTTTTTTTCTTTAGTTTCTTTTTTCTCCGCTTTATTTTCTTTATGCTCGTGCGGATGTTCATTCTTGTGCTCTTCTTTTGTTTCCAGTCCAGCTTTTTGCTCCAACGTTGTTTCTTTCGCTTCAGCCTTTTCTTCCTTTTTCTTAAACTTAAACAAGTCCCTTAATTTTTTCTTCTCTTCCTTCTGCACCCTTAGCTGATCTGGCGTTTTTCTCTTTTTTGCCGGCTTCTGGGCTTTGGGCTTTGGTTTTGTCTGCAATGCAACTATGCCCAGCTCTTTTAGAGCATTGGAAACTTCCTCGTGAGAAGCATTCTTTTCTATTTTAATTACCTGATTCAAAGGCTCGATGTGGAGGATATTGACTTTCCTTCTTCTGGTTTCGCCGTCAATTAAAACATATTTATCATCTAGAATGTCTATGATGGTACATTTTTTGCCAGCATCCCTGCCAGCAATTTTTACTGCTATTCTTCCAATCTCAATCATTTTGCTCCTCCAATCACTCATTTTTGGAATGCTGTTGCCAAACATTCAAAGTGATTTCTTTGTTTGTTTTTGTTATAATCTCAATTTTATTTTTATTGATGTTTTTGTTAATGTGAAATTTATGTTATTTTTAATATTTTATTCGCTTTCTCAACATATTATTTTAATTTGCAATTATCTAAAATCTTAAATAAATCATGACTATTGCCTAAACTTCTTGATTATCTCCTGCCTCATGCAGCTGCTGCACAAAACTCCGCCATAAGGCCTCTCGGGCCTTTTCTTTGTCTTGGCCATGCTCCTCATCCTGAATGGAAACTCGCGCGGAGTGCCTTTTAAGACATCCCCGCAGCTGCCGCATACGGCCGATTCGGGCTTCCGCTTCTTGAAATGAACATTAGTCCTTCCGCCCGGGACTTTCCTGAATATTTTCCTTAGGCTTCTCGACCTTAATCTTGGCGCTGGCATGGTGCTTGGGAACAGATATTTATTTATAAAGGTTATTGAAATTCGGTTAATTTTTATCAGGCAGATTAGTAAGTTATATATGGTGATTATTTACTATCCTGAAGGTATTTTTTAATCCGTTCGCGTGACTTGCGAGG
>CAZJBR010000018.1:0-9089 GCA_964544435.1 uncultured Methanosarcinales archaeon | reverse complement strand
CACAGTCCTTGATTTTTCTCTTATGCTTGGGAGCAAACTTAGTGTTTTCATTAGCCCGTGCCATGCGTTTTTTATTATAGGCCTGTCAATTATATTGAACAACTCCTCATTTGGGGCATCAACTGAAATGTAAAGCTGTGTTGGAGGCTCTTCAAGCAATTTTTCAATCCTTTCAGGCAGCAATCCGTTGCTTACAACAAATGTTGAAAAATTCCTTTTTTTGTATTCTTTAATCAGTTCTGTTAATCTGGGGTACAAGGTGGGCTCGCCGTCAAGTGAAATGGCAACATGCTGAGGCTGCATAGCCGCTTCAAACTTCTCTTCGCTTGTCTTTTCATTGCCTCCAAAGCCTGAAAGCAGTTTCCTTTGGGCTTCTATTGTCCCTTTAACTATATCCTCCGGATTATCTATTCCCCCGTCCATTGCAGGTTCTGTATGGAACCTTAAATCCCGCCAGCAGAAAACACATGCATTATTGCAAGTGAACGTTGGAGTCATTTGAATGCATTGATTGCTGTTGATGCCGTAGAATTTGCTTTTGTAGCAGCCTCCTTCCCCTCTCAAGTCGCTTTTAGTCCAGTGGCAAGTCTTCACTCTTGTATGATTGCCTACTACTTCATACTGCTGCTTTCTCAATATTAGCTTTACATCGGCCGTGACCATGTGTTTTGTTAAGATACAAATGTATATAAATATTAACCTTTTTAGCTGGATTATGGACATAAAACCTGCACTAAAAAAACTGGAGGAGAGCCCGAAATTCAGGTCATGGAAGCAAAAGCATAAGGGCGCATATTTTTCGTATGCCTTTAAAATCCCTCAAGAAATGAGCCCAGAAGAATGGCAGGTGGGCTTTTACGACAGCAAAAAGGATAAAATAACGACTTTTATGATAAATGGGAATGCCTTCACAATAAAGCCGGAAGAGGATATTTTCAAAAAAGAAGAAACAAAAGTCAACGAAGTAAACTTAAGCAAGGTAAAGCTCACATTTGAAAATGTGATTGAAAGATCGGACAGCTTCCAAAAGGAAAATTTTCCAAAGGACAAAAGCATAAAGACGATCGCAATACTCCAAAATGTATCAAATCTCGGCAATGTATGGAACATTACATATGTGACAGAAGCTTTCAACACATTGAACATGAAGATAGACGCTTCAAGCGGCAAGGTGCTTGAGCATAATCTTGCTTCAATATTTTCTTTTAGGAAGGAATAGTTGCAACATAGCCTAACAAACCTATATTTTTTACTTTAGAATTATTTAAATATAAGCTCGTTGCTAAAAACTTAGATTTGCATGCCAAAGCATGCTTGCGTTTATATTTTCTTTGTGATTAAAATGCTAAAAGTAAAAATTAAAAAAATTGCTGATGTAAAAACCCCGTCTTATGCCCATAAGGGAGATTCCGGAGTTGACTTATATGCTTCTGAGGACTATGTATTAAAGTCAATGGAAAGGAAACTTGTGTCAACTGGCATTAAGATAGCTGTTCCGTATGGTCATGAAGCCCAAGTGAGGCCTAAAAGCGGCTTGGCGATAGAGCACGGAATTGGCGCTGTGAACAGCATAGGCACTATAGATGCTGGCTACAGGGGCGAAATTAAAGTGCCATTGATCAATTTCAGCGACAAGCCTTATAAAATAGAAAAAGGAAAGAAAATTGCCCAGATGGTTTTTGCAAAGGTTGAGGAAGCAATTTTTGAGGAAACTGATGAGCTGGACGAAACAACTAGAAACGAAGGCGGCTTTGGAAGCACAGGATTGGAATAAAAGAGGTGGAATTTTGGGAAAGGACACTAGCAAACCTATAAGCTATAAGACAGTTCAAAAGAACAAAAAATTGGGGGAATTTGTTGCTGAGGAAAATATTAAGCCCGATGCAGATGAGCAACTTCCTATAGACTAGTTCTTGTGATTTAATTAATTTCTACTATCAAGTGGTCAATAGCAAAAGGTTTAAAAAGGAAGAAAAATACCTATTGTTATGAAATCATTATACAAAAAATCAGAAGCAGGGCTCGCCGCTTTACTAATAATAATAGTTATAGTGTTCTTTTTTGGATGGCTTATTAATGTAAGCCAGAGAGAGTGCAAAAGCAACAGGGATTGCGGCTCTGAAGCATACTGCGGCTCTGATTTTTCGTGCCATACATATCCAACAATACAGAAAACGGTTGTGCAGTACAATCTATTCTGGCCTGCTGTTGTCATCGGCCTTGCAATCGTTATAACAGCGTTAATATTCAATTTGGATAAGCTAAAGCGTAAAGAAATTGCGGAAGAAGTTAAAGAAACTTATGTAAAAACAGCTGTTGAAGAACCGCACGAAGTGGGAGATATTGCTGAGCCATACTACAAAAGCAGTGATAAGGTTAAGACGCCTTAATTTAAAATATTATCAATCTCCTTCTTTATTGCCGCAAAAACATCATTTAAGGGCTTTGAAGCATTTATTATTTTTATATTGTCTTCAAGCAGTTTCGGCAATGACAAAAAGTTTTTTCTAATTTTTCTCATGAACTCTAGCTGCTCGAATTTTTCCTTGTTCCTGTATTCAATCCTTTTAAGGGCAATAGGCGGCTCAACATCGAGAATTAAGGCTATATCTGGCCTTCTGAAAACCATGTTTTTCTTAATTAGCTCAATTATGTTAATACCTTGAGCCCCCTGGAAAGCAATTGTCGAGTAATAATACCTATCGCAAATAACAATATTCAGCTCGTGCTTATTTGAATTCTTCAAGAAAGGCTCGATTGTGTTCTTTAAATGATCCTTTCTGTCTCTAATAAACAGCTCCGTAAGCCTTTTCCTGTTGCTCATCGGATTATTTTCTTTTCCAAGCATTTCCCTTATTTTTTTTCCGTGTGAGCCGTTTGTAGGCTCTCTTGTAGTGAGAATCCGATATTTTTTATTTTTGGTGAACAAATAATTATGAAGCATCTTTACAATCTCCGTTTTTCCGCTGCCGTCAATCCCCTCAATGACAATAAACAAGCCCTGTTTCATGGATTTCGAGAGTTCATATTTGTTTATTAAATTTGTGAAATAGTAATTTCAAATAAGACATAAGAATGAGCTAAACTTTTAATTTCTCAGCGCTTTTTCTCTCAAAATAAAGTTCCTTTATGTCCTGGTAAACCTCTGCCTGCTCCTCTGGCTTTAAATTATTGTAAACCCTCATTACTTCTATGTAGCTCTTCTTGGCAGATTCCAAATCAAACTTCATAAGAGCCAGCCTTGCCTTGTTGATGCTATTCTGTATACTGGATGCTTCACCAGAATCTCGGGGCTCAGGGAGAATCAAGGCTTTAACAGGCTCCTGCATGGGCTGTTCTTTTTGAATTCCCTTCTTCCCGAACAATCTCCTGAAAATAGAAGGCTTTTCCAGCTCTTTTATCCTGTCAATGGCGCTTCTTATTTCCTGCCTTGCTTCTAAAATTTCATCAGGCATTTGAGTTTCCTGCTCATGCTGAGGATCGGGCTCCTCCAAGGTATCAGGAAGCTCAATTTTACCTTCGTTCCTTGCAAGTTCTTTCGGCAAATCAAAGCTGAACCTTTCCACATTGCCAGAATCTTCTTCAGAATCCGGCTTATCTTTGGAGCCTTTTACTTCTTTAAGTTTGGTTTTGGCGATTTTGACCTGATTTTTCGCATCTTTCTTAATGATTTTTTCTTTTATTACCGGTAATTTGCCTTTCGCCTTTTTTTGCGCAGCCTTTTTATCAAATCTCTCCACTACATCTACAAATTCCTCTTCTTCTGGAATGGTTGCTGGAATTGGCTCTTCCTCCACAACCTCGTCAAAAAAATCATTCTTATTGTCAAATTCTTTCTCAAGATCCGCATCTGTGGGTGGTGGTGGAGGGGGCAGAAGCTCGTCATTCTTAGGCTTAGGTTTAAAGAATAGCATTTAATTACCTCTTTTTCATTAATGTTTTTATTCAGTTTTAAATATTTTGTTGTTTATCCGCTTAATATTTATTTACTACATTATAATAATGAAAATGAAAAGGCTATAAAAATTATGACATATTTGGTGCAGCAGTCCTTAAACCTTATGTCCCTAAAGTCCTTATAAGCAGAACAAAAGAAGTTCTAAGAATTACAGAGCATCAATCATAATCTCTCCATGTGTGCTCGCATTTCTCGCATCTTAAGAACTTGGTCTCAGGCTCATCGCCTGCTCTTGTCTGCACAAGCCAGAAGTATGCTGTCTTGTGTCCGCACTTGGGGCATTCTGCTGTTGTTTTTGGCAGCGTCTGGAGTTCGCCCTTGTCCACTACCTCTACATCCTTGTCCGTCTTTACAACAGTTTCTTTGACTGTGGCGCCAGCTACATGGGTCGTCTTATAGCCGCATGAGCAGACCAGCATTTTCTTGCTGTCTTCCTTTCTTGGCACTAGTATAGAGCCGCACTTTGGGCAAAACATTCTAAATCTAAAAACTTAAACAAATTGTATATAAATTTAACCTTTTTGGACAAGAATGGCTTTGATCACATTAATCAGCCCCACAAACACTATTTTGATATAGCCAAGCAAAGGAATCCTTACGACTGCATTTCCGACGACCTGCGCTTCACTAATTTTTGTCTCGTCCAGAAAAACATTTTTTATTGAATCTTTATTTGTTATGTAGTTATCGCCCTTTGTCTGAAAATAATACTTATCATTCTCCTGCCACTTTTTAACAACTCTATGTATTATTGGATCTCTCTTGGCGCTCCAGAACACTATTACATCGCCTACATTGATATCTTCAGGCGCTTTGCCCTTTAATACCATTATGTCGCCTTTCTTAAAGCCATTCTTAAGCGGAAAAGTCTTGAATGCTTCATTGCTTATTCCGTTTTCAATGTACCATTTGGCTGAGCTCTCCCACCATTTATCAAACTTGCCTTCATGCTCCATGCTCTCGCTTACCACAGCAACAACCGGATGGGATGTTTGAAGCAGGAAACCCAGCCCCGGATAAACAATGAATTTGATGAGGACAAAAGCCAATATTATGTTAACGATCCAGCTCCAGATGCTGTTGTCTTCCCATATAAAATGCCATAATTTCTTCCATCTTTTCTTCAAGTTGCCCATAAATCCGCCATCTTGACAAAAAGAATAAAAAGGTTGTGATTTTATCATGTAATATGGCATTAGCAAGACCCAATTACTATCAGGGAATCCTGCAGCTAAGGGATGTTGGTAATGAGGTAATCGCTTTCGTTTACGCTCAGATTCAAAAAAGAGGTGATGTGGGAGTAACAAGAACTGTGAAATTTTCAAATGGCATCGACCTATATCTGACTTCTCAGAAATTTATAAGGATTTTGGGCAAAAAGCTGAGGGAAAGCTTTGGGGGAGAATTGAAAATCAGCTCAAAGCTCCACACAAGGAACAGGCAGGGAAAGGACCTGTACAGGATTAATGCACTTTTCAGGCCTTCAAGATACAAAATAGGGGACATTGTGGCTGTGAGGGGCGATAATGTCAAGCTGCTTCAGATAGGTAAGAAAATATTTGGAAGGGATTTAAAGTCAGGAAAAAAGCTAACAGTAAGAAGAAGCGACTTACCCAAAGACTAAACCCTCTTTTTCTCTTTTGTAACCCTCAATAATCTTCTTAGCCCAGTCAATCTTGCTTTTTTCATTTTCAAAATGCTGTTTTTCTATAAAACCAAAACAGCCATTATCGTAAATCTTGAGATTCTCAGCGCTCATAAGCACGAAAGGCAGCATGTTTTCCATTTTCTTGCTAACCTGAATCTTATGGACAATTACAAAGACTTTGTCCTTTAATGTCTTGACTACGCTATCGCTTGCTATGTTAGGGTTGTCAACTAAGAGCATGTCATTTCTTTGTATGTTAAGAACTTTGTTTTTAAAATTGAATTCATTAGCACCAAGTGTTTCAAGCCTTTTCAAAATACAAAAATTACTGATGTTTGCCATTATGCCATTTAATTTATTAACTGCAGATTTTAAATGACACAGCTCCCTTTCTTTGAATTTAATTGAATCTTCCAGAAACCTGATCCTGTCCTCTCTGAAATCAGCTGTCTTTTTGCCGTCACTTTTTTTATACTTTTGGCCGATAATGATTTTTTCCTGAATGCCTACCCTTCTTTTCAGGCTGTTGTTGTGCATTCTTATAATCCTTATTTCAGCTTCGTATTTTTTTAACTTGTTGTAAATCCTCAAGAAATCGGCTTCGTTCAGCCTTTTGTCAACTATGACTTTTTCGATTATCTGAGATTCCTCGTCTTTCTTGTCTATTACACTGACGGCATTTTTTATGCTCATCCTCTTTGTTATGACAATCTCCTTTATCTTGTTCCTGATGCTTTCCCTATTGTTCCTGCCTGCAAAAAAGTCTATCTTGTCAAGCAGCTGCCTGGTTGCTTTGTAGGCAAATAACGCTGATGCCAGGGCATCGCCTTGATGCTCATCATTGAAAATGAAATCATCTATCATAGCCCTTTTTTCCGCGATTTTGAGGTCTTCTTCAGGGCTTGCAACCTTCGCGCCTAATTTTGTTGCAAAAGATTCAACCAGGCTTGGCACTTTTGCTTTATCAGTGCCGACCAAAACAACCTTGCCAAAGCAGATAGTTTTGGAAATCAAGAGATTCAAGTCCAGCTGCTTTGACGAGTCCAAATGGAGCAAGTTGCCTTCAATATCAAGAACTGCATAGCCTGTAGTTATACCTGGGTCAACACCAACAATGAGCAGTTTTTTGCCATCCATCTATGTTTTAGAATGGATTCATAATTTAAAAAACTTGCCATAAGCTTTATAAGCAAAATTACACCACTTAGTTTATGCTCGAAAAAGGAATAATTTTATATGGCACTATAGTTCGAGGCTTGGGGGAAGGCACATATTTCATCTCAATGCGGCATTACCAAAAAGAAATCAAGAAAAAACTGGGATTTAAGGCTTACCCCGGCACATTAAACATGAAGGTTGACAAGAAACAAATTGATTTATTCAAGAATATTGCTCCGATAAGAATAAATGGCTATAAGTCCGGCACTAATACATTTGGGGGAGCAAACTGCTACAAGGCAAGCATTAACGATGTAAACGGCGCAATTATAATGCCAGATTTGACAAAGCACAAAAATGTTGTTGAATTGATAGCACCTTTTCATTTCAAATCCGAGCTAAAGCTGAAGGACGGCGATAAAATAAAAGTTAAGCTGCTAAAATGACGAAAATAGGAATTGCAGACACAACATTTGCAAGAGTGGACATGGCAAAGTTTGCCATTGGCATAATCAAAAGAAACTCAGATGCAAAAATCGAAAGATATACGGTGCCGGGCTTTAAGGACCTTCCAGTTGCATGCAAGAAACTGATTGAAGAGGATAAATGTGACATTGTGATTGCCTTAGGAATGGCCGGAAAAATGCCTATTGACAAGCAATGCGCCCACGAAGCTTCAATAGGATTGCAGACAGCTCAGTTAATGACAAACATACACATACTTGAAGTCTTTGTTCATATGGACGAAGCCAAAAAAGAAAAAGATATACACAATATTGCCAAAAACAGGGCTGAAAAGCACGCTCTGAATGCATTGGCTTTGCTTAAAAACAAGACAGAGCTTACAAAAAATGCTGGAATGGGAAAAAGGCAGGGAAAAAATGATGAGGGTCCTATAAGATGACAGAAAAGCTTGGCATGGCGGTTTCCACCTTTAATTATGAAATTACAGGTGAGATGAGCAAGAGGGCGCAGGAAAGGGCCAAAGAAGCCGGCGCTAAAATAGTTAAGATTATTGAAGTTCCCGGTTCTTTTGAAATACCATTGGCTGTCAAGAAACTGCTGGAAGATGAAAACATAGACGGTGTCATTACACTGGGCACAATCATCAAAGGCGGCACAGACCACGACACGGTTGTCGCGCATTCTGTTGCAAGAAAATTGCTGGACCTTTCATGCCAGTACGGAAAGCCGGTTTCGCTTGGAATATCGGGCCCAAACATAACATGGCAGCAAAGCGAGAAGAGAATTGAAGAGTATGCAATACGCGCTGTTGACAGCGTTCTGAAGATGCTGAGATCTAACTAGTTAAAAAAACTTCTGCAGTTCCGTTTCTTTCTTCTTAATAATTTTATGGACAACTTTCCTTATCTTCTCCTGCTCTGTCAGAGAGTCAAAAAACGGCTTTCTTGTCTTTTTATTCAATATGTTATGCTCAAGCATATGCGCAAGCTCATTTGGCTTCAGGCCTGAACTTCTCAAAATTGCAGCCAGCCTTTCCACGTTTGTCTTTCTAAATTCTTTTACAATCCCATCATTATTCAGTATACTAGACAGAAACTCCTTTCTTGAATTAGAGCTAAAATTGTCATTGACAAGAATCTTTGCCAGCTTTGTCGGCTCGCTTAAAAACAAAAATTTCGTCAATTGCAGCGTCCTTATTATGTCATTTTTGTAGTATTGGGTGTCTAACTGCTCAAAAACATCATAAAGAATATTTTCAAACTCAATAACCTCAACTTCTTTTTCGCTTAATTTGTTTATTATTTCAGTTCTTCTTGATTTGGGAAAAGCGCCAAGCACAAGTATTCTTTTTATTTTCTGCTTTTGAACTGAGAATTGATTAAGATGTGTTTTTATGGTATTTACAATCCCTTCATCTTCGAATTTTTCATCAACAAGCTTGCTTATTGATTTGCCAAGGTTTGCTGTTTCCCCTATATTGTTGGTTATGGAACAGCTCACCTCGATATGAAAAACATTATCAACCCCGTCCTTATCAAACTTTAAAGCAAGAAGTCCCGCGTCCTTATTGCTCCTTGTCTTTATATTGTTGATTGTAAAAAAACCCTTTTTGTTGTACCAATAATTCACTATCTCCTTTTCAGCGCTCATAACCAACCCCCTTATATAATTATATCTCTTATTATTTATAAGGTTTTTGTTTTTAAATGTTAATGAGATTCAATCCAATGAACTTATCGTATTTCCTTTCTATACTGGCGTTTAGTTTTACTAAAGCAATCTCGCAGGTTGCTGATACAACGCCTTCTTTTAAATGGCCAGCAATGGATTTCATTCCCTCGTCGCTTAAGGTTATATGGC
>CAZJBR010000017.1:5919-9266 GCA_964544435.1 uncultured Methanosarcinales archaeon | reverse complement strand
TCCCGACCAGGGCGCTTTTAATGATGATGGGCCGGTAGCTCAGCCTGGTGATTGCCTTGAACGCGAGCTTGATTGGCTGGCGAGCGAGTCTCTTCGAGAGCCTCGCATGTCACAGCAAGCAACTCACGCAATTGGGCAATAGAGCACCTGTCGAACAAGAACCGAATAGTCGGGGTGAAACTTTTAATCAGGTGGTCGCGAGTCCGAAATGACGAGCGAGCGTGCATCGCTCGGCTCGCACGCAAGTCTCGTCCGGCCCACTACTAAAAATCATACTAACAATCCATAAGGATTTGGAGCAGTGACATACCAAAAAGATGAAGAAGCCAAAATTCAAAGTTGACAAGCACATACTAACTCCAAAACATTCCAAGCTTGGTGAAAGAGAAAAAGCACAGCTGCTTGAAAGGTATCGTGTAACTTCTAAAGAGCTGCCAAAAATACTAAAGACAGACTCAGCTATAAAGGAGTTGGAAGCCAAGACAGGCGATGTCATCAAGATAGTTAGACAAAGCCCGACCGCGGGCGAGTCAGTTTTTTACAGGGTGGTGTCTGATGTATAAATACGGAAAAACACTTATCCACAAATATTTTCAGGAGCAAAGTTTTGTAGATTCTGACATAGAGTCTTTCAACAATTTCATAGACAAGGAGCTTCTTAATATAATTGAGGAAAACAGGGAAATCCTGCCGACGATAATCCCGCATAATATTGATGAATTCAAGATAAGGCTTGACAAGATTTGGGTGGAAAAGCCCAAGATGACAGAAGCTGACGGCTCTATAAGGAATATCTACCCAATGGAGGCAAGGCTCAGGAAAATAACTTACTCTGCCCCTTGCTGGATAACTGTAAGCGAGCATATAAACGGTGTTCAGCGTGAAAGCCTAGATACACAGATTGGGAACCTTCCGATTATGCTGAAAAGCAAATGGTGCCATTTGCACAAGCTGCCGAGGGAAGAGCTTATAACTAAAGGCGAAGACCCGGATGAGCCAGGAGGCTACTTTATAATAAACGGAACAGAGAAGGTGCTTATCACAATCGAGGATTTGGCATCAAACAGATTCTTGATGGAAAAAGACGCTACAGGTCCCAGCCAGATTGTCGGCAAGATGTTTTCTGAATACGGCTCCTTCAAGATCCCGCATACAGTTGAAAAGATGAAAGACGGGCTGTTCTATATTACTTTTACAAGAGTAAAGAGAATTCCGATTATTCCAGTCATTAAGGCGCTTGGTCTGCTGAAAGACGAGGATATAACAAAATTCATTTCTCCCGACAGGCAGTTTGACGAGGTCATAATAAATTTGCTGGAGTTCGTCAGTATAAAAACCGAGGAAGAGGCTCTTGACTACATTGCAAAAAAAATCGGCATTACCCAGTCAAAGGAAGTCAGGATCGAGCGGATGACAGAAATTCTTGACAAGTATCTTCTGCCACATCTCGGCATCAAGCGCGAAGACAGAATATACAAGGCATACAACCTTTGCAAGATGCTGAAGAAATACATACTTGTCTCGAACGGAGAGCTTGATGTTGATGACAAGGACCATTACATGAACAAAAGGCTCAAGATGAGCGGCGATCTTCTTGCTGATTTGCTGAGGCTGAATCTGAAAGTATTAATCGGAGATTTGCTGTATAATTTCCAGAGAATTGTAAAGAGGGGGAAATTTCCGTCGATAAAAAATATCATTAGGGACAAATTGCTGACGCAGAGAATCTATTCTTCGATGGCGACAGGAGTCTGGGTTGGCGGAAGAAAAGGGATAAGCCAGCGAATACAAAGGCTGAATTATCTTGAAACGCTGTCGCATCTGCAGAGGGTTGTAAGCCCTTTAAGCGCGTCGCAGGAAAATTTTGAGGCAAGAGAGCTTCATTCAACGCATCTTGGAAGACTATGCCCCATCGAGACTCCGGAAGGAACAAACATCGGGCTCAGAAAAAACCTTTCACTGCTATGCACAATCTCCGGAGAATCAAATGAATCGGAAATATTGAAGTCATTAAAAACAGTTGGATTGAAGGTTATAAAATAAAAAATCAATAAATATTCACATTAAAAACAGCCCAATAACAAAAATCAAATTGGCGATTGGGCGTCAATAAAAATTATTGAAGCATGAAAATTAAATTATAAACTATTCGAATCAAACAAAAAATGGCAGAAGTCTATTTGAACAGCAAATTTGTGGGGACTATTGACAATCCTGCGGAGTTTGTGCAAAAAATAAGGGAAGAAAGAAGAAAAGGCTCGCTTACTGAAAATCTCAATGTCCACTATAACGAGAAGGCAAGTGAAGTCCAGCTGGAAAGCTCAAAAGGGAGGGCCCGAAGGCCCTTGATAATAGTCAAAGACGGCGCGCCCTTGCTGACCGAGAGGCACATAAAGCAGCTGGAAAGAAATGAGATATCATGGTCTGACCTGATAAAACAGGGCGTGATCGAGTATCTTGATACCGCAGAAGAGGAAAATTCATTGGTTGCGTTTTTTGAAAGCGAGCTGACACCAGAGCACACTCACTTGGAGATAACCCCGCTGGCGATGCTTGGCTACTGCACGTCACTGGTCCCATACGGCAATTTCAACCAGTCCACAAGGCTTAATGCGGGCTCAAAGAACCAGAAGCAGGCTCTTGGGTTTTATGCTTCCAATTTTTCCGTGAGAATGGATATGGATGTGAATATTCTTCATTATCCCCAGCTGCCCGTAGTCAATACAATAATGCATGAAATTTCAGACTATGGCAAGCATCCGGCAGGACAAAATATTGTCGTTGCGATAATGAGCTACAAAGGCTATAACATGGAAGACGCAATCATACTGAACAAAGGCTCCATAGAAAGAGGACTTGGAAGATCGACGTACTACAGGCCAAGCATTGCAGAAGAGCTACGGTATGCTGGCGGCCTGATTGACGAGGTGTGCATTCCGGACAAAGATGTAAAAGGCTACAAGACTGAGAAAGACTACAGGTTTTTGGAAGATGACGGAATAATCTATGCCGAAGCTAAAGTAAAAGAAGGCGACGTTGTAATCGGAAAGACATCTCCGCCGAGATTCTTGAGCTCAATGGAAGAGTACAGCTTAGCGTCGAGCACGAGAAGGGAAAGCTCGGTAAATCTGAAGCACGGGGAAGAAGGCGTGGTGGACTTTGTCCTGATAACTGAGAACGAAGAGGGCAACAAGCTCATTCAGGTAAGGATGAGGGACGAGAGAATCCCTGAAGTCGGCGACAAATTCACAAGCAGGCATGGGCAAAAAGGAGTTGTTGGACTGATAGTGCCACAAAGCGATATGCCTTTTTCGGCAAGGGGGATTGTGCCTGATCTCATATTCTCC
>CAZJBR010000017.1:807-5909 GCA_964544435.1 uncultured Methanosarcinales archaeon | reverse complement strand
TCACGGAATTCCATCGAGAATGACAATTGCGCATTTAATTGAAATGGTAGCAGGAAAAGTCGGGGCGCTTGCCGGACGCTATATAAACGGAACAACTTTTGACGCGGAGCCGGAAGAAAGGCTAAGGAAAGAGCTGCTCTCGCTTGGCTTCAGGGAAAGCGGAGTTGAAACTCTGTACAACGGGCAAACGGGCGAGCAATACCAGGCAAAAATATTCATCGGCAACATGTACTACCTGAAATTGAAGCACATGGTTGCAAACAAGCTGCATTCCCGAGCCCGCGGGCCAATTCAGCTATTGACAAGGCAGCCCACAGAAGGCAGGGCGAAAGAAGGCGGCTTAAGGCTGGGTGAAATGGAAAAAGACACTTTTGTCGCGCATGGCGCATCGCTGCTGCTTAAGGAAAGGTTTGACAGCGACAGGACTGTAGTGCCAGTTTGCGAAAGCTGCGGAATAATCGCGATAAAGGATAACTACAAGAACAAGTCATACTGCCCTGTGTGCGGGGAAAATGTCGAGGTTAGCGACATAGAAATAAGCTACGCCTTCAAGCTAATGCTTGACGAATTCAAGTCATTGGGAATATACCCAAAACTGCAGCTGGAGAGCAAATATTAGGGAGTATAAATACAATAACTAACCAATTCATTAAAAAAATAAAACATTAACAATAAATTAAAATAAAAAAATACGAGAGCGACTTTTGGATTCAACAAGTGAAGAAAGTAAACCGCTTTTGATGTTTGATTTAATGAAAAAATAGGCGAGGCTGAGCGTGTGTGCCAACAGCGAAGCCGAGCACAAATTATGCCGAAGGCAGATCAAAGGAAAATCAAATCAATAAACGCTTGAACATCAAGGAAATAAAAAAACCAATAAAAAACTGATACAATAAAACAAAAAATGGCGGACATAATCTCAGAATACGAAGACAAGCTTCCTGCGAAAATGCTGGATGAATTCAGGGAAAACATCCAAAAGGGAGCCAGCGACGCAAAGGTTAGGAAGATACTTGAAGCTGTATATAATGAATACAAAAATGCTCGAGTGAGCCCAGGCGAATCAGTTGGATTGATTGCGGCTGAATCTATAGGAGAGCCAGGCACGCAGATGAGCATTGCTTACGAAGAAGAAGTGATAATAAAAAGTCAGAATAGGATAAAAATAGTGAAAATAGGAGAATTCGTTGATAAAGTAATGGATAAAAAAATAGCTTATGCGTCATACGGTAACGGTACTGAAGTATGTGATTTAAGTGGTGCGGAACTTTTTGTGCCTGCTTTAAGTCAAAGTGAAAAAGTGGAATGGAAGAAGGTAACAGCTGTAAGCAGACATAAATCTCCCCATACACTATTAAAAATAAAAACACGCTCTTGCAGGCAAATTATTGCAACACCCTACCACTCATTTATAATAAGAAAAAACAACAAAATTATACCAGTAGCTGGCTCAAGCTTAATCATGGGCGATAGGATTCCTTCAGTAAAAAAGCTAGCAAATGTTACAAATAATGAGTTTATTAAACTTGAGAATTATTTGCCTAAAACACATTATATTTATGAGAGCGAATTAAGGAAAGCTATAGGCAGGAAAAGCAATTTTGCACTGCCAATAAAAAGCTATGAGCAAATAAATAATTATGCACAAGGAAATGTCAAATTTCAGCTAAAACAAAATTGTGTTTACATGTACCAAAACCATAGCAATGAGCAGATTCCTGAAATTATGGAATTAGACAGTTTGTTTGGCTTCTTTTTAGGGGCGTACCTTGCAGAAGGAACCCATACAGCCCATTATATTGGAATAACTAATGTTTCTGAGCAGTATCTGCAGGAAGTTATAAAATTTGCAGAAAAGTACAACATAAACTATAAAATCAAATACGAGATGGGGGTTTATGGGAAAAGCACAACCCTGCTTTTATATTCAACATTGGTTGCAGATCTATTAAATAAAACTTGCGGCAAAGGAGCCTATAACAAACTTATTCCAGAATTCGCGTATTCCGCTAAATTTGAATTTATCAGTGCGCTGCTAAGGGCTTATTTTGATGGTGATGGGAACATTAGCGTAATGCGTAAAATTATAAGAGCAAGCTCCTGCTCAAAACAATTAATAGATGGAATTGCTATTCTTCTTTCCCAATTTGGAATTTTTGCAGTGAAATCCGTTTCTGGCAGGAATCAATACACATTATCAATTTCGTATCGCTACGCTAATGAATTTAAGGAGAAAATAAGTTTAGTTATACCAAGGAAGAAAAAAGAACTCGAAAAATTGGCGCAGATTCCAGATCAAAAAACTAGTTATGATTTGACAGATATGGTTGCAGGGTACGGCAATATTTTATCAAGGATAGGCAAAAAACTCGGCGTGCCATCCAGACTGACAGACAAATTTACTAAAAAGCAAAAAATCGGAAGACAAGCGCTTAGAAAATACGTTGCATTATTTGAAAAAAAGGCAAAAGAAAAAAATATATTAATAGATGAAGAATTAAAAATCCTAAATGGAATGCTCAATTCTGACATAATTTGGGACGAAATCGTCAAATTAGAATATGTAAAACCAACGAATGGGTACGTCTATGACTTCTCTGTTGAGGATTTGGAAACATTTACCACTTTTGATGGCATAATAACCCACAATACTTTGAACACGTTTCATTTTGCCGGAGTCGCGGAGATGAACGTCACTTTGGGCCTGCCAAGAATAATCGAAATACTTGACGGAAGGAAAGAGCTGGACAACCCCATGATGGAGATATATCTGAAAAAGCCCTATGCCGGCGGAAAGAAGATGGAAGAATTAAGGCACCTGGCACTGCAGATAAAGGAAACAAAACTAAACGACATATCAAATGAATTTTCAATTAATATAGCGGATTTTACAATAGAAGTCAAGCTCGATAAGGATAGGATGAGGGAGATAGGAGTGACAGTCGGAAAAGTCATGGATGCAATTTCAAAACAGCTGAAAGGCTACAACATAAAAGACGACAAAGACTCAATAATCCTTAAATCCAGGAGCAAGGAAGACAGCTTCAATGAGTCTTATAAAACAAAGGAAAAAATAAAGGGCATAACAATAAAAGGCATAAAGGGAATCTCGCAGGTATTGCCTGTCAAGAGGGACGAGGAATTTGTGATTATAACCGCAGGCTCGAATCTTGCCGATGTGCTGCAGTTGGAGGAAGTTGATGCTTATCGGACAACGACCAACAACATATTTGAAATTGAGCAGGTGCTTGGAATTGAGGCGGCCAGGCAGGCAATAATAAACGAAATTTTTAAAGTCATTGAAAGCCAGGGCCTGAATGTGGATGCTAGGCACATAATGCTTGTTGCTGATACAATGTGCGTAAGCGGGACTGTAAAAGGTGTCACAAGGTATGGGGTAGTAAGCGAGAAGTCAAGCGTATTGGCTAGAGCCTCTTTTGAAACCCCGATAAAGCATATCATAAATGCCGCGCTAATCGGCGAGGTTGACAACCTTAACTCGGTCGTTGAGAATGTTATGATCAACCAGCCTGTCCCGATTGGCACAGGTCTGCCAAGCTTATCAGTTAAACCGCCGCAAAAAACTTCAAAAGAAAAATAAAAAAACATTAACGATGGAATATTAGATAAAAAATACATTAAAAAATCAAAATAATTAAATCATTAAAATATAAAAATTAAATAATAAACTATCCAAATTAAACAACAAAATGGCAGAGGAAGTAAAAGCAGAGCAGGAGCTTGAAGCCGTAAAGCAGGCTATCGAGGGAAAGGAAGGGAAAGTTGAGAGGATAGAGGAGGAGCAGTTTGTCTACAAGCAGGTAAGGAGCATTGCATTTTCTGTGCTGAGCCCAAAAATGGTAAAGAAGATGGCCTCAGCCAAGATTGTGACTCCTGAGCTTTATGACAAAGAAGGATATCCTGTTGACGGCGGCCTGATGGATATAAGGCTCGGGGTTATTGATCCTGGATTGAGGTGCAAGACGTGCGGCTCAAAGCTGAAAGAATGCATAGGCCATTTTGGATACATAGAGCTGGCAAGGCCCATTATAAATGTCAAGTTTGTAAACATATTGATGACTCTGCTTAAATGCACATGCCGAGACTGCGGCCGGATACTTATACCGGAAAACAAGATAGGCAAGTTCAGGGAAGAGCTGGACAGGATTGAAAAGGAAAGCGGCGTCGAGGAAAGACGGCAGAAAGTCAAGGACGTAATTTCTGGATTGAAAACTGCGACAAAATGCCCGAACTGCAAAGCCAAGCAGAAGAAATTGACGCTTGAGAAGCCGACAACATTTTTAGAAGAGGAAAAAAGGCTCAGCCCGATTGAGATACGGGCAAGGCTTGAAAAAATCCCTGACGGGGATTGCGAGATCTTCGGGCTTAAGGTGCCTCATGTAAGGCCCGAGTGGATGGTGCTGACTGTGCTGCCAATCCCGCCTGTGACAATGAGGCCAAGCATAACCCTGGAAAGCGGCGAGAGAAGCGAAGATGACCTCACGCACAAGATGGGCGACATTGTCAGGATCAACCAAAGGCTGTTCGAGAACATAAATGCAGGCGCGCCCGAGATAATTGTTGAAGACCTATGGGACCTGCTGCAGTACCACGTTACAACGTTTTTTGACAACAACATTGCCCAGCTGCCTCCGGCGAGGCACAGGAGCGGGCAGCCTTTGAAGACGCTGCCTTTTATTATTGCCACAAAGCTTACAGTTCCTGAAAGGGTTAATGAATGGAACATTCAATACTTAAAGAAATTTGTAGAAAAAGGGCCCGAGAATTATCCCGGGGCAAATTACATAATAAGGCCGGACGGCAAGAAGAAAAAAATAACAGATGAGACAAAAGAGGCATCTATAGAAGAGCTGCAGCCCGGCTATATTGTCGAGAGGCACCTTATGGACGGCGATGTGGCTGTATTCAACAGGCAGCCGTCATTGCACAGGATGAGCATGATGTGCCATCGCATAAGGGTTCTGCCCGGTAGGACGCTGAGGCTTAACCCTGCTGTCTGCACTCCCTACAATGCTGATTTTGACGGTGATGAAATGAACCTCCACATTCCGCAGACAGAAGAGGCAAGGGCTGAAGCTGAA
>CAZJBR010000017.1:0-776 GCA_964544435.1 uncultured Methanosarcinales archaeon | reverse complement strand
GGACAAGTGCGACAAAGAAACCCATGTAGTCATAGAAGACGGCAAGCTTGTGTCCGGAGTTATGGACAGGAACTCTCTTGGCGAAGAATCTGGCCTAATGCTGAGGAACATCCACCAAAAATACGGCAAGGACTACAGCATTGACTTATTGGGAAAGATATTCAGGCTCGGCATAGAATATTTGTTCAGGGCGGGATTCACTTCTGCATTATCAGACACTGATTTGCCGGAACCAGCCAAGCTGAAAATAAAAGAAGATTTGGATACTGCAAAAAAAGAAGTCAACTCTTTAATCGCGCAATTCAGGGAAGGAAAGCTGGATGCGTTTCCTGGAAAAACAATGCTGGAAACTTTAGAGCTCAAGATACTCGAGGTCTTAAACAAGGCAAGAAACGAAACAGGCAAGACAGTTGCAAATTATGCAGACAAAAAAAGCCATACATTGTCGCATTTTAAAAAGGACGACTTGAGCCCTGAAGCGCACGGATTCATAAGCAACGGCTTCAAGAACGG
The DNA here is from genome assembly GCA_964544435.1 of uncultured Methanosarcinales archaeon. Classification (GTDB taxonomy): domain Archaea; phylum Nanobdellota; class Nanobdellia; order Woesearchaeales; family GW2011-AR4. Next base: position 263 of record CAZJBR010000017.1, on the reverse strand, counting down.
GCTGACTCCGTCTGAGTTCTACTTTGGCTCAATGACTGGGAGGGATTCATTAATGGACACTGCGCTACGAACTCCCAAGAGCGGCTACCTTTACAGGAGGCTTGCAAATGCGATGCAGGACCTGAAAGTGGAGTATGACAACACCGTGAGGGATGCCTCGCGCAAAATAATCCAGTTTGACTACGGCGAGGACGGCATTGACGTCTCAAAGTCAGAAAACGGATTCATCAATGTAAAACGGATAATACAAACGACTTAGAATA
>CAZJBR010000016.1:0-9388 GCA_964544435.1 uncultured Methanosarcinales archaeon | reverse complement strand
TCTTCAAAGGCACTTTCTTTTTCCAGACAGAGTTGCCGAAGCTTGTGCCATGGTCGATGTCGTTCTGGGAATTTTTAAATGATAGGGCGCTTGAAACAAGAATATTTACATCAACAATAGGCAATATTTTAGGAATTGTTGTTGCTTTATTATTAATAGTATTTGTTGTTCGGTATTTAAGAAAAACAGAAAAAGCCCAAATAAACCTTTATGAACGGAAATGAGCAATTTTAAGCCTTTTTTAAGCAAAATAAGCTTTTAAAATCATATTGTTTTACAAGTAAGATATATATAAAAAGGCTATTATCTATACATAAAATGACTCACAAAAGCAAAGATGACTCTTTTTTAGAGAAAGTTATAATGTTCTTGGTTATTGTAGTCGGAGCCGGGCTTATTTACAAACAGCTCTTTTTAATAAAATATTCATCAAGCACAGTTCTTAACATGCTGTCATTATTGTTGCTGTTGTCTCTTGCATTTTTTATTGCGTGGTGGTTTTTGGGCAAGGATGAAGGAAAAAATGAAATGGCTAAAACAGCACATGTTTTGAAAGACACCCCAAAAGCAGAAAGGAAGCCTTTCACTTTCTTTGAAAAATTTACTTATGGAACAGTAGCTTTCGTGGCTATATTAATACTATTCAACCAAATGCAGATTTCTCAAGTTAATGGCTTAGTCAGCGGTCATTCTTCTACGGGCAGTTTTGCAAGTTATGTTCCATCAAAGTTACTAGGCTCTTCCAGCGGCGGAATTATGAAATTAGGCAAATATGAGTTTGGTTCAAAGATTACGCTCAAGCCTATGCCTCTTGCTTCTGGAGAACAGCCTGCAATATCAGGATACAAAACAAAGGTAAAGCCGCTGCCAACAATTAGCGAATTATCACTTAAGCCGTCAACTGGGGATGCGGCTAGTGATTTGCTGAATAACATTATCCCGACAGGAACTCCTTGGTATGGGCAGGAAGCGAGTGTCACTTTTGATGATCCAATAGCTGCGCAAAAAAAGTGGGCAACATACAGAAGATTGGAATTAAGTCCGGAAGAGAATCAAAGGTGGAGCGTGATAGTAAATTCCTTTACTTGCGATTATTGCTGCGGCTCTCCGCAAAATCCGACAATAATAACGAGATGTGGATGCGCGCATTCTGCTGCTGCGCAGGGAATGGCAAAATGGTTTGTAAAGAATTACGGAGATAAGTTCCCGGATGAGGAGATTTACGGAGAAATGGGCAGATGGTATTCCTTATGGTACCCGGGCCCAACAATTAAGAGAATAATACAAGAAATGCAAGCTTAGCATTTTAATATGTCGGAAATCGCTCACAACTCACTGTGCTCCAGTGCGGAGTGTTTTTGACAAACAAAATACAGGAGGAAGAAAAATGAACAGAAACGTAATTATTGTGGTTGTGCTTGTTGTTTTGGTGCTGTTGACAGCTGTGCAGGCAATCCAGTTAAGCAGTCTGAAGACAGGCATAAGCACAGGCAAAGTTAGTGTTGGAAGCGCACCACAAAGTTCTGGTGTAAGTGCTCCATCAAGCATACAGGACTTGCCCTCAATGGTTGGCGGATGCTGATAGTTTATTACGATAAAATAAGCACAAAAATTTAAATAAAATATCATAACAACGGAGGCAAAAATGAACAGAAACGTAATTATTGTGGTTGTGCTTGTTGTTTTGGTGCTGTTGACAGCTGTGCAGGCAATCCAGTTAAGCAGTCTGAAGACAGGCATAAGCACAGGCAAGGTTAGTGTTGGAAGCGCCCCATCTCAATCTGGGGGCAGTACTGCTTCAAACATACAGGATTTGCCGTCAATGGTAGGCGGATGTTGATTTTAACAGGTGGTGAATATGAAAATAAAAACAATATTGTTAGCTGTGTTGTTAATTAGTGTTTTTTTAGTTGGCTGCCAAAAACCAACAACAGGTTATGCATCATACAACCAGCAGCAAGCCCAACAGCAGGGCCAGTATGTGGGAGGAGGCTGCGGGGTAGCTCCAAGCGGAAATTATGCAGATACTCCTGCAGAGGCTATTGAGTCATCTGACGCTGCACTGCTATAGGCAGACTATTTTATGAGATATCCAAAATGGAGCTTACTAAAAGAGAAAAGCGCAGGCTTAGATTAGAGAAGCTTAGGCAGCAAAGCCGTGAAGCTCAAGATGAGCACGCTGCAAATCTGGAGCAGCAAAAACAAACGCAAGAGAGCGGCCAAAAAAGCAGATCAAAATATTATATTATTGCATCAGTGCTTGCAGTCATAATTCTGACCGGCGTGTCCTATTCGATTTATTCACTCAATAAGCCAGGCTCATACGACTCTTTTGCAAAATGCTTAAATCAAAAAGGAGCTGTTATGTACGGGGCGATGGACTGGTGCAAGTACACCCAGGCGCAAAAGGCGATGTTCGGCAATTCTTTCAAATACATAAACTATCACGAATTTAATGAATTGGCCGGCATTAAGAAAACCCCCACATGGGTTATTAACGGGGCATGGCATGAAAATGTGCAGTCATTTGAAAAATTGGCAGCTTTAACGGGCTGCAAGTTGTGAGGCATGATGGATCCAGAAAAAAAAGGTAATTTCGGAAAAATGATTTTCGAGAAAATAAACGTTGAGAAAATATTCATAGGCTTGGTTCTGCTGCTTGGGATTGTTGTTGTAATAAACATAGCATTGACTTCCAGCATAAGCAGTGAGCTAAAAAACAGCATAGCTGCCGTTCAGGAAAGCGTGAAGCCGGCAAAAATAGAGGTTACAGCTATAAGAGATTCAGAATGCACTGATTGTGTTGATGTATCTTCAATTGTCCAGTATATAAAAAGTGCGAATGCGAATATCACTAAAGAAACTACGCTTGAATTTAACTCAGCAGATGCAAAGAAGCTGATAGTCCTATATAAGATTCAAAAAGTTCCAGCTGTAATTGTTACAGGCGAAATTGAAAAGGTCAATGTGCAAGGCTTGGAGAAGAAAGAGAATGCATTGTTGCTGGCAGATTTGAACCCACCATACACAAACGCCACGACGGGCAGGATAATTGGAAGAGTTTCTTTGATTCTCTTGAAGGATGATAAATGTGCAAAATGCAATGACTTCAGCAATTTGATAACCCAGATTAAGTCCGCAGGAGTAAAAATCTCACAGCAAAAGGATATTGCAGCAAGCAGCGACGAAGGCAAAGAATTGTTGGAAAAATACGGCATAGGATTTGTGCCTGCTATCATATTATCAAAGGATGCATCAGCATATGATGTTATACAGAAAGCATGGCCCCAAATTGGAAGCCAGGAAGCTGATGGCTCATATGTATTGCGGACGGTATCTCCCCCGTTTATGAATTTAACAACAGGCGAATTAAGAGGCATTGTGAGCATTATATATCTGACAGACAAAAGCTGCACGGACTGCTATGATGTCAACCAGCATAGGGAGATACTTGCAAGCCCGCAGAGCTTTGCCATAAATCTTGATAAGGAAGAGACTTTTGACATAAGCAATGCCAGAGGAAAAGAGCTTTTGAAAAAATACAACATAACTCAGGTCCCTACAATTATAATTTCCGGTGAAGTAAGCGTTTATCCCTCAAGCCTTATCCTGAAGCAGTTCTTTTCTGTTGAGGAAGACGGCTCTTATGTTTTCAGAAAGCTTTCCTCTGTTGGCGCTTACAAGGATTTAACAACCAATGAAGTTGTCAAGGCTCAGCAACAGGCGCTGCAAAATGAGTAGCGCTAAAGAAAAGATTTTGGGCGCGTCGGGAAGCTTGACAGGTATTTTAAGCTTTCTTGGCGGCTATCAGGTCTGCCATAATGCCTGCCTGGCATTAGTCGCTTTGCTCACATTTTTAGGATTTGCAGTCGTGGGAATGCCGCTCTTATTTTTGACAAAAGTTGCTATTCCGTTTTGGATTGCCGCAGTTTTGCTGCTTGCTATGATGCTTATATTGAATCAAAAGGGCATTGTTCATCTATCAAATAAAATGCTTTTGCTTAATTCAGGATTGATAATAGCCGGAGTGCCATTCCAGCAGGTTCAAGGATTTAATTATGTTTTTTGGATTATTGGCGGGGTGTTGGTTGCATCAAGCGCCATATTATATTTCTACGGAAAGTACGCCAAAAAATAAGAAGCGAAAATGAGAAAAAAGGATTTATTTTTTTATTGCGCAATTTTTGTCTTGATAGTGCTATTCTTATGGCAGTGGTTCTCAAAGGGCGCTTTGATGAATGAGTCAGCGAAATTGCAGAGATACAACAGCCAAATGCAGGTACTGAGCGGAATAGGCGCGCTTGGCTCAGCCCATATACATGCTGACGTTAAGGTTTACATAAACGGCAAACCAATAGATTTCTCGCAGAAAAAATACCAGCTTGCAAACAGCTTCATACATTTTGAAGACGGGATTGGCGATGTTGTTCACGTGCATGCGACTGGAATGACTTTAGGCCATCTGCTCAAGTCTTTGGGAATGGACTTCAACAATAACTGCATTGTGGCAGAAGGGCAGAGCTATTGCAATGCTGCCGATAAAACACTTAAGCTTTATGTGAATGGACAGCCAGGAAATGATTTTGATAACAAAGCGATTAGAGATATGGATAAATATCTCGTTTCTTACGGAAATGATAACGAAGCGCAAATTCAGCAACAGCTTGATTCTATAACAAGTTTAGCGCCAAAGTATAGTGCAGATAAAGTTGAAATGGATTAATGTTGATTGAAATATTATGATACTGAAATTGCCAGATTGCTAAGGGCAAGAAGTGAAAAATACACTCGCAATAATTCAATAAAAAATCAAAATAATCATCAATAATCTAATGGCGGAATGATTACTTGAGGTTTATAAAATCCAATAGTTTTAGACGAAAATGGCTACCATAAAATAACAAAACAAAAAAGCAATATTTAAATATCTCAGTGAATTAATACTGTTATGATAGACCTTAGAAGAGTTGCCATTATATTTGTGATTGCAATACTTTATGCGATTTTTGTTAATGCGTTAATTGCTGCGTTTTATCCAGAACCTCGCTATGAGGATTTCTGCAAGCAAAGGTTTTATCCGGAAAAGGGTTATCCCGCTCCGGTTGATGTAAAGCAATGTCCAAAATATCAGGAGCCAACACAGGAGGAGCTGGATAAATGTGCTGAGGAAAGGGGCTATCCTGAGTATCAGTATGATGCGAACGGCTGCCCAACAAAATACAAAAGATGCAATTATTGCCAAAGGGAATTTGACGCTGCCAGCCAAAAATACAGTCTGTACTTTTTTATAATCTCATCAATTCTTGCTGTTGTGGCCATCGGCATTGGGTTAATGCTGCCGACGAAAATCAACAGCCTGAATGAATGGATTGCAACAGGCTTTATATTGGGCGGACTGATAACTTTGTTCTTTGGAACTTTTAGGTATTATGAATATTTGGGAAGGTATGTGAAGCCAGTTGTCATTTTTGTTGAATTAGTTTTAGTTATCTTCCTTGCTTACAAGAAGCTGCAGGATATCAGCTCAGATAAGCCAAAGTCCCACAAGAAGAGATAGGAAGATTATTGTTCTTAACTTTGTTAATTTTCCATTGGTAATTGCTGATGGTATTAAATTTCAATATGGTAAATAACCAAAATTAAGCTAATTTTGTTTATTTTCAATAAAGAAATAAATTATCTCTTAAGTTTCTTTTCCATCTCACTTATTGCCAGAGTTGTTTTAAGCACTGTATCCGGATTTAACGAAATTGAGTCAATGCCGCATTTAACTAAGAATTGAGCAAACTCTGGCCACTGACTGGGAGCTTGCCCGCAGATTCCCACTTTTCGTTTATTCCTTTTTGCCTTCTGTATCAACTCGTAAATTAGCCTTTTCACTGCTGGGTTTCTTTCATCATAGAGCCTGCTAACAAGCTCTGAATCCCTATCCAATCCCAAAGTCAGCTGGGTTAAATCGTTGCTGCCTATGCTGAAACCGTCAAATATTTTTGCAAAATCATCAGCCAAAATAACGTTTGAAGGAATTTCTGCCATTACATAAATTTCCAATCCATTCCTGCCCTGCACTAAGCCATATTTTTTCATCTCAGCAACAACCTGCCTGCCTTCGTCAATGGTCCTGCAAAATGGAATCATAAGCTTGATATTGCTTAATCCCATATCCTCTCGTGCCTTTTTCATTGCCATGCATTCAAGTCCAAAGGCTTCCCTGTAGCTGCCTGCATAGTATCTTGAAGCGCCTCTCCAGCCCAGCATCGGGTTTTCTTCTTTTGGCTCAAACTCATTGCCTCCAATCAGATTTGCATACTCATTTGATTTAAAATCCGACATTCTTACTATCACATCTTTCGGATAGAAAGCGGCTCCAATCATTGCAACTCCCTGCGCTAGTTTCTCGACAAAAAATTCAACTTTGCTTTTGTAAGCGAAAGTCAATTCATCTATAATCTCTTTTGTTTTCCTGTCTTTGAGCTTGCTGTAATGCAGCAGCGCTAATGGATGCACTTTAATGTAAGAGCTTATAATAAATTCCTCTCTTGCCAGTCCAACTCCGTCATTCGGAATGAAAGAGAATTCAAATGCCTGGTCGGGATTGCCGACATTCATCATTATCATTGTTTTAGGCCTTTTCAATTTTTTGAGATCTATTTTTTTGATTTCAAACTTAAGCTTGCCTTTGTAAACTTTGCCGACTTCGCCTTCTGCGCAGCTGACTGTGACATCAGTCCCTGTCTTGACGATTTCTGTTCCATGCTCGGTTCCAACAATTGCAGGAATTCCGAGTTCCCTTGCGATGATTGCCGCATGTGCCGTGCGACCACCTTTGTTAGTCACAATCGCAGAGGCAATCTTCATGATAGGCTCCCAATCCGGGTCCGTTTTCTCTGTTATGAGGACTTCTCCCTGCCTGAAGCTTCCAATATCATTTGCATTTTTAATAACATGCGCTCTGCCAGCTCCAATCTTTGTGCCAACGCTCAATCCTGTTAATATAACGCTGCCTTTTTCCTTCAGAATGTATTCCTCAAGAACGTTTACATTTCTCTGGCTCTGCACTGTCTCAGGCCTTGCCTGAACAATAAACAATTCGTTTGATATTCCGTCTTTGGCCCATTCCATGTCCATTGGCTTGAATTTTTTGGCTTTCTTCGAATAATAATCCTCTATAACGCATGCCCATTTTGCCAGCTTGAGAATTTCATCGTCATTTAACACAAATCTGAAGCGCTTCTCATAAGGAACTTCGATGTTTTCAGTTGTGTGCTTTGTCCCCTGCTCGCTGTAAACCATCATTATTTTTTTGCTGCCGAGCTTCTTGCTTATAATCGGGCTGCAGCCTTTGTTCAATGTTGGCTTGAACACATAAAACTGGTCCGGGTTTACAGAGCCCTGCACTATATTTTCCCCAAGGCCGTAAGCTCCGTTAATCAAGACAGCATCCTTAAATCCTGTTTCTGTGTCAATGGAGAACATAACGCCGGAGCATGCCTTGTCGCTTCTCACCATTTTTTGCACGCCAACTGACAAAGCGACCTTGAAATGGTCAAATCCCTTGTCAACCCTGTAGGAGATTGCCCTGTTTGTGAACAATGACGCGAAGCACTTCTTAGTTGCATCTACCAATGCGTGATCCCCCCTTATGTTCAAGTAAGTCTCCTGCTGCCCCGCAAAACTCGCATCCGGCAGGTCTTCCGCTGAGGCAGAGCTTCTTACTGCAACATCTGTGTTTGGGGCATGATGACTGCACAGCTTTTTGTAATATCTGATTATTTCATCCTTAAGCTCCTTCGGGAGTTCTGCTTTCAAAATTGTTTCCCGTGCTTTCCTTCCCCTTTCAGCCAGATTTTTCATATTTGATGCGTCCAGCCCATCAAGAGTTTTTCCCAAATTATCTTTTATCCCGGTCTTTTCAAGAAAATAGTTATAAGCGTGAGTGGTAATCGCAAAGCCGTTTGGAACCTTTACGCCTTTTTTTGTGAGATTCCTGTACATTTCCCCGAGAGACGCATTCTTGCCGCCGACAATGGGGATATCTTCAATTCCGATCTCATTAAACCAAAGAATAAATTTTTTATCCCTGCCCAAACTTACACCACCTCTCGATTTGATGTTTATAATTGTGAATATAAAGGTTGCGATTTTTAGTGATTATTTACTATCCTGAAGGTATTTTTTAATCCGTTCGCGTGACTTGCGAGGCTCGCAAGACTCGCTCACAACGTCACTGCTCACAATATTTACACTCGGCGAAATTTTGATTGCCACTAAAATTTCGCCTCGAATTTATTCAATAATTAATGGATAAGTAGGCTCGGCTTTTTTTAGTGGCGGGCAAAAAAAGCCGAGCGCAAATTATTGTGCCGAAGGCACTGTTTTAAAAGTTTACTTCAGAAAGCTAAAGTATTACGATTTTTATATTGGTGTGTTATATCATAATTATTTTCATTCAATAGAATAATTCGCTTTAAAATATTAAACCTGACTTTGGCTTAACATTACCCTGCATTAACAAAACATTTAAATATAATTTTATTAATCAGTTTATTGGATAGCACAATGCCAAACTTCGTAAAAGTCGCAAGCAGCGGCGATTTAAAACCAGGAGAAAACAAGGTTGTGAATGTAAACGGCATAGATGTTGGACTGTTTAATGTGAATGGAGAATTTTTTGCAATCAGCAACACCTGCCTTCATAGAGGCGGCCCACTGGGAGAGGGATTTCTCGAGGAAGATGTTGTAACATGCCCATGGCACGGATGGCGCTTCAATGTAAAGACCGGAGAGAATGTTATGATGCCGAATGCGAAAGTCGCAAAGTATGCAGTCAAGGTTGAAGGCAATGATGTCATGGTTGCAGTTGATTGATTCTTATTGAGAACTTTGAATGCAAAGTTGAATTCAGCATTTAAAATATAGTCGACCAACAAAGTGATTAGGTGTTATGTATGGTTTGTTGTCGACTGTTACGAACCCACAACAAAACTCAATTATTTTTGTGGGTGAGTATAGCTTGCTGTTCTGTGCCCTATTGTAATTTCTCTACCAAAAAATATATATACCAATTAGTATAATTAATTAAAAACGCAAGCTTTAAATATTACTTCTATACAGAATGGAATATTAATTTAAAAAGTATATACCAAAAAGTATAGATATAACGAATCGAAATGTTTTTATATTATAGGTATATATTCCAATTGGTATAACAATACGAGTGAATTAATTGAGAAAAGAGGTAATTATCAGGAGAGATTACTACTTAGATTTGCTAGATAAAAATACGAATTCTTTCAGGAAAGGCTCTGTGAAAAATATTGCATTGCTTGGCCCAAGGAAATCGGGCAAGACGTCTATCGTCAAAGAGCATATAAAAAATGCAAAAGAT
>CAZJBR010000015.1:0-10080 GCA_964544435.1 uncultured Methanosarcinales archaeon | reverse complement strand
GCAGGCGCTGAATACACCACCACAGTTGAGGCTTTCATGCCTGACGGCAAGGCTTTGCAGATGGGCACTTCTCATCTGCTTGGGCAGAATTTTGCAAAAGTTTTCAACATAAAATTTCTCGATAAAGATGAAAAAGAGAAGCATGTGTGGCAGACGTCATGGGGCTTAAGCACAAGGACAATCGGGGCAGTTGTGATGATGCACGGAGACGATAAAGGATTGGTTATGCCTCCAAGGATAGCTCCTGTGCAGATAGTTGTAGTGCCGATTGTGTTCAAAGAAAACATGGATAAGATTATTACAAAGGCAAAAGAAGTCGTAAAAACATTGAAATTAAAAAATTATGCGGTTGAGCTTGACGAGCGGGATTCTTACACGCCTGGCTGGAAATTCAACGAGTGGGAGCTGAAAGGGGCGCCATTGAGAATAGAAATTGGGCCGAGGGACGTAGAAGCCGACCAGGTTGTTTTTGTAAGAAGGGACACTAATGAGAAATTCACAATCAAAACAAAAGAGATTGACAAGAAAGCAGAAGAAACCTTGAATAACATCCAGGACAGCCTGCTTGAAAAAGCCAGAGAGCATCTTAAAAAAAGCACTGAAGAAGTCCACAACTTCAATGATTTTCTGAAAGCAATAAAAGATAGGAAATTGGCAAAAGTTATGTTCTGCGGCCAGACTGAATGCGAGGACGCAATCAAAGACAAATCAGAAGGCGCGACTTGCAGATGCATTCCGTTCGAGCAGAAGCCCGCGAGAGGCAAGTGCGTTCAGTGCGGGAAAGAGGCAAAATACTGGGCGCTGTTTGGGAAAGGGTATTAAAAATCGGATATTCTTTAAGGATTGAATATGTTGACATTATAATAATTCGCTATTTTGCCAGCCAATCTGACTATTGCTTGCTGTAGAGTTGCCGCGCATATTTTGCGTCATGCGCCCATCATTCACCTGATTAAATGTGCATGACGCCCGTAATAATGATAAAATCAGCAGAATCGCCAATGATAACTTTATCGAATATATCTTCATTTTTCCCTCACTGTTTTTTTTGGTAACTTGATTTTGTTTGAGCGATACCTGAGGTATTTATAAATTATTACTGCCGAAAATAACACTAATGCCAGCCAGAAAAGCAAAGGCGCTTTGACCATTGCATTGTTTATAGAATCTGTTAGATTGCTCATGAAAATATTAACTGATGTTTGGAAAGCACTGTTTTCCATTGCAATCTTCCCTGCCTGCGCAAGGTAGATTATAAAAGCCCCGAGCAACAGGAACATTGCTCCGGAAACCATATCAGCAATCGTTATGCTGATCTCCCTTCCAGCGAACCTATAATCTATGCTTTGGCTTAGTTTCTCAAACTTCTTTGTGAAATCAATCCTGTCAAGGAAACCCGCTATCAAAAGCAAAGGCGCAGTCATTCCTGCAACATATGAGAGAGAGTACATCGCTCCCCAGAAAATTGAGCCTGGTAATATGGACAATGCCATAACCCCAGCAAGCACAGGAGCGCAGCAAAGCGTTGCAATTGCAGAAAATATACCAAGAATGAAAACAGAGCCTGCCCCTTTTATTTTTGATTTCGGATGCTTTGTGAACGGCAATGAAAAATGGAAGCCCAATAAGATTGATGCCCCAAGAACCAATAAGAAACCTCCTCCAATTATGAAAAGCCAGTCATGGTTTTTGCTGAACAAAGTTCCGATACTGGCAAAACCCAGTCCAAGCGGAAGGAACACGGCAAGCAACCCCAAAAAGAAAACAAGCGTCATTGCTATAACTGTTCTCCTTTGCCTGAAAATTGAGCCGAGATAAGTCGGCAATAAGACTGTTATGCAGCATGGAGCAAACAAGGCGGCAATTCCTGCAATAAATGCCGCAACCAGAGAAGCTATTACAAGGGTAAATTCCACTTTATGCACCTCAAAGCTTTTCTAATTCCGCAGCAAGCTCATTGTTTCTTACAGCCATTGATGCATCGTCTTTTGCGTAGCGTATCACTCCTTCTTTGTCTATGACAAAATAAGTGTGCCCAGAGTAAGATCCTTTGTGCATTGAAGAGTCAACATATAACACATCATAATCTGCTGAAACCTTCTTGGCTGCGTCAAAAAGAATTTTTGATTTTGACAATTGAGGGACCTGCTGCATTATCTTCCGCCATTGCGCCTGTGAATCAACAACTATGGAAAGTGCGACTCTATTGTCTGAATTGAATCTCTTATCGTTTGCAAGCGCTCCAATCTGGTTCCAGCACGCCGGATAGCACATGCTTCCCTCATTGAAAAACAATACAACATTTTTCCCCCTGTAATCGCTCAATTTGACAACGTTTCCGTTTATGTCCTGCAATTCAAAATAAGGAGCCTGTTTTCCAACTGCATTCTCGAAAAATCCGCTTGGCTTTGCCTGGGCTGGCTTGTGATGGTCAGCCATTGAATCGCTGCTTGGATTGTTATTCATCATTCCAGTTTCCTGAGTTCCTGCAGTGGCTCTGTTATTTTTGGCTGCAATCGAATACATGAAAAATCCTGCTATCAATATAACTCCTATAAATCCTGCGTAAACATACTTTTTCTTTATCCGAAATGTGTTGTCTTCCATTTAATCGCCTTGCACTACTTCCCCTTTGTTCCTGCATTTGCAGTTCATATTGCAATCGCACGAATCCAGCATTGCACATATATGGATTGTCATTTCTCCATTTTCAGCTTTAATTGTTTTTATGCACGACTTTGCCACTATGGCCCACCAAATATTTTTGTATAAACTTCAAAAGCAGAAATGTGACAATGACGGCCGTTGCAAAGGCGAATGCTCTTGACCTGTGGTTCGTGGCGGATAGGATTGTAAAGTACGCAAGTCCAAAAATAAACAAAACTGATAATATGGCTTTCGCCATTTCCCTAATCTTCTGGTTTTCATTGGTGATCATTTTTCGTCCAAATTTCCTTCTATAAAGTTGCTTATTTCCAAATCGAAATGACTCATTCGGCATTTTTTGCACGTGCAGTCTTTGCCGCACAGGCATATATTTGGAATTTCTAGCTTAACGTTTGCATTCGCCATTTTGATAATCAATTTATAATCATAAAAAAGTATAAAAAAATAAAAATTATGTTTATGTTAACAGCAGCCTTTTGATTTCCTTTTTCCCATTATTTCGCCTCCTGATTTTTAATGATTTTTATGATTCTGCATCATTAGCATATGCCCAAACATGCAGGCTGCAAGAAAAGCAAATATGAGCAGATTGTTGCTTTGCCATCCAAAAATATAACTTCCCCCAAGCAAGATTAATATTGGAATAATGCAAATCAATATCATAATGTAATGGTTGCGCTTCAGTTTTCCGAAAAACCCTTCTTTAGGTTTTGTTCCCTGGCCATGCTCGTGCATTTTATCACCTTTAAGCAATTTCTTTTTTCATCTGATCAAACTTTTTTTTTGAAATTTCGCCTTTTGCATACCTGCTTTTAAGCATTTCAAGCGAATCTGTCCTTTCATTGTCGCTTCCAAACATCTCGAAAACCAGCCAGATTACTGCTACCCAGAATACCAGCATAAGAACAAATCCAAACCCCATGCCGAAGCCCATGTGGCCTCTGCCTATTAGCACACTGCTTCCAAGCAACAGCAGTATCAGGGCTGCCAAAATCCAGCTATATGATTCCTTCTCTATTTTTACTGCATCATCTCGTCCTCAACTGTTTTGTCTTCGTGCAACTTCCCGCACTGCTGATGCATCTTGTCCATCTGCTCTATTGTATCTGAATCAAGATTCTTTGCCATCTGCTTGTGCATTTCATCCATGCCTTTGCCACCCATCATGTCCCTCATGTCATTGTCACCAGCATGATGGTTTTCATGGTTTCTGTCGTTTCCCTGCGCATAAACCACTGCAGCTAAAGTCAAAAGTGCAATCGAAGCCATGGCAATTACAGCCGTATTCAAAGCTTTTTTTGCGTTATTGTTCATATTTTTTCACCTCCGTGATGGGTGTACTAAACAAATCCTTTATATATCACTTCTTAAAGAATAATCCTGATTTTTCCTTCGGAAAGTTTAAAAAGGGCAAAGCAAGACAAATTGTATGAACTACGCCATAGTGCCTCATTGGTTTGCAGGATACAATGCTCTTTTTGAGGTACTATTCTTTGCAGTAGCATTTTTGGTCGGAATCTTTGCATTGAAAATTTACAAATTATCAGGTCAAAGGCAGTCAAAATTGTTTGGAATATCCTTCTTAATGATTTCAGCTTCTTATTTCATACAATCCGCTTTAAATTTTGCATCGAGCTATTCAATGGCAGGAGGATGCAGCATGCAAACAATGTCCTCGATGCATGCCTTGAATATTGCTGGCATCTATGCGCATATGCTCCTTTTCACAGTCGGGCTTGTAACAATTGCCTGCATGGCGCTGAAAATCAAGGAGTTGAAAGCATACTTTTTATTTGCTGCAATTGCAATAGGCACTCTCCTATTCAGTTCAAACAAATTATATCTCTTTTATGTGATTTCGTCCATTCTTCTGATTTACATTTCCTTTTTTTATCTTAGAAATTACCTGAAAAACAGGAAAGCAAATGCTTTGATAGTTTTTACTGGATTCCTGTTCTTGCTCTTCGCAAAAATACATTTCATTTTTTCCATCGACCATGGCACATTTTATGTAGCTGCCCATCTGCTTGAATTTGTCGCTTATGTGCTGATTTTGATTAATTTAATAAGAATAACTAGGCGAAAATGAGCAAAAAGAGAGACAAGCTTCAAATTATTTATGATATTCTAAATGTCATAAAGGAAAGGAACGGAAAAATAAAACCGACAAATATACTTTATAAGTCAAATCTTTCGAACAAGATGTTTAGTGAATATATGAATGAATTAATGCAGAAAGGTTTCGTAATTGAAAATCAAACGAAGAGCGGAAAAACGTATTCCTTGACTCAAAAGGGTTTTGATTACATGGATAAATACCAAATGATTGTAGATTTCACAAGTTCTTTTGGATTGGATGAGTGATGCTTATTCGGATGCTTAATAATTTTGTGAAGGAATATTCACAGATTGTGCACCTCACTTCCATCATCTATCCATTAATCAGCTTGTCAAGCAGTGCCTCCCATTGCTCTTCATCAAATGCGCCAATTGTGCGGTATACTATTGTTCCATTAATTCCTATTGCATATTTTGTTGTTGTTTTTGTTATTCCATAATCAATAAGTATTTTTTCCTGCCCCTGGGCGAATATAGTTTTTTGCAGCTCTGGATATTTTTTCTTGTATTCCCTAAGCTCAAGAAAATCCTCGCTTAAGTCCAGGCTTATTGATATGAATGTTATGTTATCTTCATATTTCTTGTACACTTTTGATAATGCGGCATAGTCCTTTGCGCACCAAGGGCACCAGGTTGCCATGAAATATATAATAACCGGTTTTTTCTGCTCAAGGAAATCATACAGTCTTGCAGGATTTCCCTCTGTAGTTATTACAACAAAATCTGAAGAGGCTTGGCCAACTCTGGTGCCGATGACTTGAACCTGATTGAGGTTTTGATAAACTTCAGTTGACTTCTCCTCGAGTCTGCCTTTGCTTGAAAATGCATAAACGGCTAGAAAAAACAGCAATATTAGAATTACAGGCGGCAAAAGATAATTTGCATTTATTCTTCTAGTGATTTTTGGCATAATCTATCACTGCTTTTATTTGTTCTATCAGTTCTTGGCCCGTTTCATCTCAATAGCTGACAGGAATCTTATCAAAATCCTTGAAAACATAATTTTCAAAATCATTTTCCCCGTTGCCATTAACGTAAAATTTTGAATTAAACCTAAAAATCCATTATTTTTTCCATTTCATTAAAAATTCTCCAAAGGATTAAATTGAATGCAAACTTTCACTGATTACCCCGCTTACATCAATCTTGGACATTTTGCTCGGTATGGTGTTTGTTGAAACAACTTTTATTCCGGCTTTCCTTAATTTTTTAAGCGCGTCATTTACGAAAATTCCATGAACGCATATGCAGTGGATTTTTTTTGCGCCTAATCTTCTTAGGATTTTTACAGTCTCCAGAATTGTATTGCCCGTGCTTACAATGTCATCGACAATGACTGCATTTTTATTTTTTAAGTCAATCTTTTTGTTTAACTTGACTTCAACATGGTAAGATGAATGCCTTTTCTTTGTTAATATCCTTGATTCAGCGCCAAGCATTTCAGCGACAGCCTTTGCCCACTTGTAGCTTTCCCCGTCAGGGCCTATGATAACGGGATTTTTAATGTGTTTTTTTATGTAACCTGAAATCAGAGCGTTTGCTGTCAATTTTTGCGCCTTTATGCTGAATATGCCCTGCAGTTTGCTTTTTCTGTGCAGATGGGGATCGAGCATGAACACAGAATCAAAATACATGTCAATAAGGCCTGCGATTATTCTTTGGCTTACTGATTCTCCGGGATGGAACCTCTTGTCCTGCCGCATATAAGGGAAATACGGCGCTACTAGGACAATTTTTTTTGCCCCAAGCTCGCGAGCAGTTTTCGCCGCGAGAATTGATTCCACTATGCAGTCGCTAATGTTACTGTAAAACGATTGGACTAATATTACGCTTTTGCCTTCCAAAGGGGGAATGTACCTAACGCGAAGCTCGTCATCTGGAAATTTGTCAACAATCAAATCAGAATGGCTTGCCTTCAGCCTTTTTGCTATCAATTGCCCAATAGGTTTCCCGTGTGTACAGCTAACAACCAGCATACAGCCTCTTTTTGCCTAAAATTCATTTACAAATTTTTTCAAGACGCTGTCCAATTCAGCGGCAATTGCAAGCGCCCCATTTTCAGCGCCCCTTTTTTCATTCGAAAATGCAATCACAACTGCGTCATTTCTTTCCAGCTTAAAATATTTTTCCAATTGAGTGTAATCCTGTTTGTATTCTGATTCTGGAGCGTAAAGACTGCCTTCAAACTTCAGCAATATCGCGCCTTCGGCCCCGTTTTTAACAGCAATATCCCTTAGCTTATACAATTCCCTTAGGTTTTTCGCGTCTTTTACGGCAACCCCGGTTTTTTTAAAATCCGGGTAGATATTCTCTGCAATTATCGCTTTCGGCGCGCTTATACGCTCAAGGATTTGCTTTAACCCCTCTTCTCCGTTCTTGCTAAGGTGATGCCCTTTCTTGGTTGAATCAAGCAATTTTTTTGCTTTCAGCGAGTTGAGTATAGTCCTTACCGTCCCTTCGCCAAGCCCAAGCTCCCTTGCAAGATCCTGCCTGCTTGCATTCCTGTCGAACTTCAAAAAACATCTCAGAACGTCAATTTTTGTGAAATTTGGAATGTTCCCGACCATAAAAAATTTGTTTTGAACAAGATTTATAAACTTTCTGCTAATCACGACATGTAATCATGGAACTAGTAAGCTTGGGCTTGTTGATAATTGTCAGCTTCATATCTGCAATAATAGGGACAATGATTGGCAGCGCAATGCTTATCCTTCCTCCAACTATGATATTTCTTGGAATGCCTGCTCACATCGCCATTGCAACCGCAAGATTTTCAATGCTGGGCATCGCAATAGGCAACCTGACAAAATTTTCGATGAAGGAAAAAGTGGAATTCAGATATGTTTGGCCATTCGCAATCGCCGGAGTTATAGGTTCCTTTGCAAGCGCGTCATTCATGACTAAAGTAGATGAATGGCTGCTTAAAACAATTGTCGGAATATTAATGATAGCAATTTCCTTTTTGATTCTTGCTGAAGATTACGTTAGGCCAAAGGGAAAAAAGAAGAAAGCTACTATAGTTAACCATCTATTAAGCGTGATTGCAGGCCTGTTCATCGGCGCTTACATTGGCCTGATAGGAGGGGGAGGAGCAACGCTCGTAATCTTCCTTATTGTGCTGATTTATGGGCTTAGCTTCAAAGAAGCTCTTGTGAACCAAAAAGCGGTCACTTTGCCTATATCAATAGTCACGACCATTGTTTTTGTTTACCACGGGCTCATTGACTATAAGATAGGGTTGCCCCTGCTTTTGACAAATGTGGCTGGCGGATGGGTCGGAGCAGGTCTCATCCTAAACTTCAAGAACACGTGGCTGAAAAGGATTCTAGTGCCTGTTATTGTGCTCATGGCCATCAAGCTGATATTCTTCTAACGTTACCATTCAAAAATAGTAAAATTTAAATACCAGTGGCTTTTAGCATAGGTAAGAATGGCTAAAACAGCAAGATTGTTATTGTCAGGCATTGTCATATTTGTATTTCTGATGAGTGTAGCATATGCTGCAGGCTCTAAGCTTTTCTTTTCGGATGTCGACGTTAAGGTGGGCGGAAGAACCTCCAAAAACCTTGATGACGGCGAAACCATAGATGACGACGCAGAGCCGGGAGATTCTGTAGAGTTCAAGGTAGAGGTAAAAAACAATTTTACAAATGAAGAGGACCTTAAAATTGAGGATATTTCAGTTACTGTGACAATTGAGGGCATTGATGACGGAGATGATTTGGAGGAAGAGAGCACAGATTTTGATTTGAAGCCCGGGAGGGACAAAAGAGTTACTTTAAACTTTGAAGTTCCGATAGAGGTTGAGGAAGATTCCTTTACGGTTCTCATACACGCTGAAGGTGATGATGAGAACGGAACAAACCAAGAGGCAGACATGCAGCTGGAGCTTGATGTTAACAAGGAGAACCATCTGTTAAAGATAACAAGAATGTCTCTAAGCCCTGCTGAGGTTTCATGCAGCAGAAAAAATGTCCAATTGTCAACAACCACTATAAACATAGGAAATGAGGATGAAGAGGACATAACTTTTGAGGTTTCTAACCCGGATTTGGGCATTGACATGGAAGATGAAATAGACGAGCTGACTGCCGAGCCAAACGAAGATGAAAGCAGACATTCTAAGGCTTACAGCTTTAATGTTCCTGCGGATGCTGAAGCCGGCAGCTATCCAATAACATTTAGGGCATCGTATGACAACGACCGCAAGAGGACTGAAGAAACAGCAACTTTGACATTGAATGACTGCCAGTCTACACCAAAGCCGCAAACACCTGACGAGCCTGAAGAAGAAACAACAAGTGAGGAAGAGCAGTCTGTTGAAGTGATTACGCCGACAACCGGCAGAACAACCACAATTGTGGAAAATGAGCCTGAAATTCCAGAAGGGACTGTTGTAACGCAGGAAGGATTTTTGCAAAGCAATGCGTTTGTCATTGGAATCATAATAGCCGAGGTGGTCGTGGTTATATTAGGGATTGTGCTTGCGGTGGCTTTATTTGTGAGAAAAAGGGATTAGGTGATTTAAAATGCAACAGGAAAAACAATTTTTGATGGATTTGAAAAAGCACTTCAAGCTTAACATTTACGAAGTCAAGATATGGACTGCGCTGCTCAGCAGGGGTATAGCCTCTGCAGGCGAGCTTGCTGATATTTCCGGAGTCCCAAGAAGCAGGTGTTATGATGTTCTTGAATCATTAGAAAAAAAAGGCTTTATCATAATGAAAATTGGCAAGCCCATCAAGTACCTTGCAGTGCAGCCCGATATAATCCTTGAAAGGGTCAAGAAGAACATTAAGGAAGAGGCTGATGGATTGTCTGTGCAGATTGAGAATATAAAAGAGACTGATGAATTCAAAGAATTGGAGTTATTGCACAAGACAGGAGTGCAGCATGTTGACATTTCAAGCATTTCAAAATCAATTGTGGGCAGGTCGGGCATAAATAGGCATGTGAAGGATATGATGTCAAACGCCAAATCAAATGTTGTTGTTGTGGCAACCCATGAGCAATTGGAAAGGAGCGTGAAGCTTTTGAAAGGTCTTATCCCTGTGTTTGCAAAGAAAAACGTCAAAGCCAACCTTTATTCTCCTTACAATAAGAATGTTCTCAAGAAAGTGCCAAATATACAGCACACAGAGTTCAGCGCAAACACAAGCTTTGTAAGCATTGACGGGAAGGAAATGCTCTTCATGGTTTCAAACAAGGATGCTGCGCCTGACTTTGAGGTTGCGATATGGATCAGCAGCCCGTTCTTCGTGAATGCAGTCAACGTTCTTTTTGAAGAAAGCTTGA
>CAZJBR010000014.1:0-10142 GCA_964544435.1 uncultured Methanosarcinales archaeon | reverse complement strand
CTTGTTTTTTTAAAAATCCCAAACAGCAACTTTTAAATACTTCTAATGAAATTTATATATTATTGAATCTTATTTAATCTTATGGCTGGAAAAGAGGAGTTTGTAAGGTATGTAAGGAAGACAGGCACAAGCCTGGGCATAAGCATACCTCTTGAGGTA
The DNA here is from genome assembly GCA_964544435.1 of uncultured Methanosarcinales archaeon. GTDB lineage: Archaea > Nanobdellota > Nanobdellia > Woesearchaeales > GW2011-AR4. The sequence goes on along the minus strand of CAZJBR010000014.1, from coordinate 9,983 downwards.
ATCAAGATTCTCAATCTTAAGGAAAACGAGATAGTCAGAGTCATAATTGAAAGGGCAAAAAAAGATGGCAAGCAAAGACGTTGAAAAATATATAGAAGAGCTGAAATGCGAAGATGAGGCGGAATCTTATTCCCTAAAGAGTGAACTGGCAAATTTAAGCCAGTCTTCAAAGGCTTTTGAGAATTTTGAAAGAGAGCACATGGTAATAGGAAAGGAAATGCTCCATGAGATGCAGGATTTAAGCTCACTGGGAAAAATGAGAGAGCTGGCAGCGGAAATCAGCGGCAAAAAAAAGATAAATGAAAAGCTGCATGCCCTTCACTCGACATTAACAAAAGAGCCGATAGATGTTGTGCTGCATATCTTCCTGAACAATAAAGAAACCAGAATAGACACCATTATAGATGAGCTGAATGATTTTAAGGCCAAGCTTGCTGAAATAAAAAAACACCACTCTAATTTATTGCCAAATAGCCTTGACAATAAGTTAAAGCTGGATAATAAGTACGGCAGGCACATAGAGAAGCTTCATGTGATTCATAAAAAACAGAAAAGTGCGTTTGCAGTTACAATAAAAATTTTCCTGAATTTGACTAGAAAACACATCAAAAATCTGAAAAAGTTTAAATAAAAGGCTGAAGAACATTCGGTAAAATGATTCAAAACTACGATGCAACAAAGCTGGAGCCAGAAATACTTGAGTTCTGGAAGAAAAACAGCATTTACGAGAAAGCAAAAGAAAAAAATGCAGGGAAAAAGAAATTCTACTTCTTAGACGGGCCGCCTTACACATCAGGAAAGGTTCATCTTGGCACAGCATGGAACAAGGCGCTGAAAGACAGCGTGTTAAGGTATAAGAGGATGCGGGGATTTGACGTGTGGGACAGGGCAGGCTATGACATGCATGGGCTTCCAACCGAGCAGGCTGTGGAAAAGAATCTTGGACTGAAAAGCAAGGACGAAATTCCAAATTACGGCGTAGCCAATTTTGTCAATGCATGCAGGGAATTCGCAATTGCAAACATGATTTCAATGAGCAATGACTTCAGAAGGATAGGTGTATGGATGGATTTTGAGAATGCATACCAGTCAATACAAAACACATATATGGAAGGCGAATGGTGGCTCATTAAAAAAGCGCATGAGAACAAAAGGTTGTATGAAGGTGAAAAAACAATGCACTGGTGCTCATCATGCGCGACATCGCTGGCAAAGCACGAGCTTATATATGAGAATATAACAGATTCATCAATTTTTGTCAAATTTCCCGTCAAAAACAGGCCTAATGAATTCTTAATAATCTGGACAACAACGCCGTGGACAATTCCTTTCAACTTAGGCGTGATGGTCAACCCCGATTTGGAATACGTAAAAACAAAAGTCGGCGATGAAATATGGATTGCTGCAAAAGCATTATCAAAGAGCTTGATCAACGGGATTGCTGAAAAGCAGTTTTCTGTTGTTGAAGAATTCAAGGGTGATAAGATTATTGGCCTAGAATATGTCCATCCTTTTGAAAATGAAACTCATCAGTTTAAAGAGCTGAAAAGCAAGCACCCTAAAGTTCATACTGTTGTGCTGAGCGAAGAGTATGTTGATACAAGCGCGGGCTCTGGACTGGTGCATATGGCGCCCGGATGCGGGCCTGAAGACTATGAGGTTGGGCACAGGAACAATATTCCTCCGTTTAACGCTTTGACAGAAAGGGGCATTTTTGACGAGACTATCGGCATCTTTAAGGGATTTACTGCAAAAAAAGACGATAAGAAAATAACAGAGCTGATAAGAAAAAAAGGGCTGCTGATTGCAGAGACAAAAGTGGAGCATGACTATGCGCACTGCTGGCGCTGCAAAAATCCTGTCATTTTCAGGACAACAACGCAGTGGTTCTTCAGAATCGAGGATTTGAAAGACAGGATGAGGGAGCTCAACAAAGGAATAAAATGGGTTCCTGAGTTTGCCGGCTCAAGAAATTTCGACAATTGGCTTTCCAACTTGAGAGATAACGGCATCACAAGGCAGAGATATTGGGGCACTCCGCTGCCGATATGGAAATGCAGCCGATGCAAAGACTTTGCAGTTGTCGGCTCTATACATGAATTAAAAGAGCTTGCCGGAAGAATCCCAGAAGACCTGCACAAGCCATGGATTGACGAGGTAAAAATAGAATGCAGGTGCGGCAGCGTGAAAGAAAGGATTCCCGATGTGCTGGATGTGTGGATAGATGCGGGCTCCGCGTCGTGGAACTGCCTGGATTACCCAAGAAGAAAAGACCTGTTTGAAAAGCATTATCCTGCAGACTTTATTTTAGAGGGAATAGACCAAATAAGGGGCTGGTTTAATCTTCTGCTTGTCGCATCAATGGTGGCAATGGGCAACGCTTCCTTCAAATCTGTTTACATGCACGGCTTCATAAATGACGCCCAGGGAAGGAAGATGAGCAAATCTCTTGGAAATTACATACTGCCGCAGGAAGTCATAATGGAATACGGAGCCGATACGTTAAGGCATTATATGATAGGAGGCACATCTCCCGGCATAGACATCAATTATAATTTTGACGATATGAAAGTCAAGCACAAGAATTTGACAGTGCTCTGGAACCTGCACAAGTTCCTTATTGAGATGGCCAAAAACACGGGCGTGAACCCAAGCGGGCTGGAATACAGCAGCATTAAGCTTGAAGCTGAGGAGCAGTATATTTTGTCAAAATTAAACTCAACAATTAAAAGAATGACAGAAGTGTTTGAAGGCTGCAGGCTTAATGAGGCGCCATGGCTTGTTGAGGAATTATTTTTGGAGCTTAGCAGGACATATATACAATTGACCAGGGAAAAGGCATCAATGGGAGGCGACGAGGAAAAAAAAGCAGTGATTTATGCTGTTTATAATGTTTTCCTGGAATCGCTCAAATTGTTTGCACCGATTGCGCCTTTCGTGACAGAAGCGATGTACCAAAACTTAAGGCACGAATTCAGGCTGAAGGAGGAAAGCATCCATTTTTTTGGCTGGCCAGTGCACAAGGAGGAGCTGATTGACGAAGAGCTTGAAGAATCAATGATGGCAGCAAGCGAGATTGTCCAGAGCGCGCTTGCTGTCAGAGAAAAAATACAGCTTGGAGTCAGATGGCCTCTGAAAGAGATTGTGGTAGCTACAAAGAACGAGAACGCAGTTAGGGCGGTTGAAAGGCTAAAAGAAGCCATCAAAAAACAGGTGAATGTGAAAAGAATAGGAATTGTTGAGTCTATGCCCAACCTCAGAGTAAAGATAAAAGCCGATTACTCGAAGATTGGGCCTGATTTTGGCGACCTTGCGCCAAAAATAATTGCGCAGCTTACAATTGACAGCCCTGAAACCATTCTGAAGCGCATACAGGAGAAAGGCAAGTATTCCTTCAGGATTGACGGAGAGGATGCAAGCATCACAAAAGAGCATTTGATTGTGGCAAAAGAAGTTCCGTTGCCTTACGAGGAAGGCGCATTCAAAGACGGGTTTGTTTATCTCAACAGGGAGATGAATGACGAGTTAGAGGCAGAAGGGTTTGCAAGAGAGATTATGAGGCGGGTGCAGGCCTTGAGGAAGAAGGCAGGACTGCAGAAGTCCGACAGTATATCCTTATTCATAAAAACAGACAGCGAGCTGAAAGAAATGTTGAGCGAATGGAATCTTGCCATTAAAGAGAAGGTCGGCGCTTCGCAATTCAGGATTTCAGACCTTGAACCTAGCAGGAAGCATGAATTTGTGAGCATGGAAAAAGTCAAAGGCAAGGAGTTTGAGATTGGGTTTGACAAATTATGATTTTCACTTGAATTGACAAAATTTATATTTTCAATAAGGAATTGTTTCGCCTTTGGTACTTGTTCCAGCCCTTGATTATCTTGGGTTTTGATTGTTATCACCAATGAATTTGGTTTACAAGTTACATTATTGTAGATGATTTTCAGAAACTCAAGAAGCTCAAATAAATATTTATAAAGAGGGGTTTATTCTATAATCTTGTGGCAAAATCAAAATTTAAAGGCAAGCGGATACTAGTTACCAGCGCCCTTCCATATAGTAACGGGCCAATCCATCTCGGGCACCTAGTAGAATACATCCAAACAGATATTTTCGTCAGATTTCTAAGATTGATTGGCGAGGATGTTGTTTATGTATGCGCAGATGATGCCCATGGCGCCCCTATTGAGATAAAGGCAACAGAGCTTGGAATAAAGCCCGAGCAGCTGATTGACAGCGTCTACAAGGAGCATATTCAGGATTTCAAGGAATTCCTGGTAAGCTTTGACAATTACTATACCACAAACAGCCCTGAAAACAAGCACTACAGCGACTTGTTTTTCGAAAGATTAAGCAAAAAAGGTTTCATATATACAAAAGAGATTGAAGTGACATATTGCGAGCACGACAAAAGATATTTGCCCGACAGGTATGTCAAGGGAAAGTGCCCCAAATGCGGCGCCGCTGACCAGTACGGAGACGTGTGCGAGAACTGCAACGCCGCGTACAAGACAGTTGATTTGATTGAGCCTTATTGCGCAGTATGCAAGAACAAGCCTGTGAGAAAAAACTCAAAGCATTATTTCTTCAGGCTCAGCAAATTCTCAAAAAAACTTGAAAGGTGGCTCGCCAAAAATAAAAATCTGCAGCCTGAAATAAAAAATTTCGTGCTCAGCTGGATAAAGAATGGCCTGGATGACTGGAATATATCCAGGGATGGGCCTTACTTCGGGTTTAACATTCCTGGAGAAAGCGACAAATACTATTATGTATGGCTTGACGCCCCGATTGGATATATAGCGAGCACAGAGAATTACTGCAAAAAGCATGATTTGAAAACAGAAGACTACTGGAACAACAAGAATGCAAGAATCTATCATTTTATAGGGAAGGACATAATCTATTTCCATTTTCTTTTTTGGCCGGCTATGCTGCTTGGCGCAGGCTTTGAAGTTCCATACGATATTGTTGTTCACGGATTTCTGACAGTCAATGGCGAAAAGATGAGCAAGAGCAGGGGCACTTTTTTCACAGCAAGAGAATTTTTGCAGAGCCATAATCCGGAATATCTCAGATTTTATTATGCCAGTTTGCTGAGCAAGAAAATGTCTGATGTTGACCTGAGCTTTGATGATTTCAGGAAGAAAACAAACAATGAGCTGGCTTCAAACATAGGAAACTTCTGCTACAGAGTCTTGAATTTCCTGAACAGGCATTTTAACGGAGAAATAGGCGCGATAGACAAGAATAAGGAGATAACAGGCGAGTTATGCAAAAAAATAAAAAAAATTGAAGAAAACTATTATGCTTTGAACTTTAATGAAGCTGTTAGGGATATATTGCACATCTCATCCATGGGCAACAAGTATTTTCAGGACAACGAGCCATGGAAGCTTGTCAAAGATAATCAGGATAAAACGCACAGGATTTTGGGGCTGTGTGTTAACATAGTCAAAGACTTATGCATCCTCTTACAACCTATTCTGCCTGAGTTTTCATTGAAACTGCTGCAGCAGCTTAACCTAAAAAATCTCAAATGGGAAGACCTTAAGTTTGAGCTTAAGAACCACAAAATCGGCAATGACGAGATTTTGATAAAGAAAATGAATGAAACAGAGGCAAAGAAAGAACTTCCGCTTAATCTTAGAGTAGCAAGAATTTTGCAAGCTAAAGAGCATCCGAATGCCGACAAGCTGTATGTTTTAGAAATAGACCTCGGCACAGAGAAAAGGCAGTTGGTGGCTGGATTGAGGGAACATTACAGGATTGACGAGCTGACAAATAAAAAAATAATTGTAATCACAAATCTGAAGCACGCAAAATTAAGGGGGGTAGAAAGCCAGGGAATGCTATTGGCAGGAGATGATGGGGCAAATGTCGGAGTATTGACTCTTGAGGATAGTTTGCCTGGCGATAAAGTTTATTTCGAGGGTTTTGAGAATTCCAATAAAGTTATAGATTACGATGAATTTTCTAAGCTCAAGATGGTTGTTCAAAAAGGCAAAGTCTATTTTGAAGGCAGAGAGCTGAGAACTGAAAGGGAGATTGTCAAGGTTGAAAAAGTTAAAGATGGGGGACAGGTCAGGTAGTCGAGTCTAAAAGCGAAAGTTTTATATAGTTCTAATAGGTAACGTATGTTATAAAATGAAACCGATTGTTACTAAAAAGTTACTTATGTTCTATATTGAAACCGCTAGGCAAAAAGTATGGAGTGTATTTCTTAAATACCCGGAAAAGGAATTTAGCCTTTCGGATATCGCTAAAGAAGCTGGGGTGGCTAAGGCCCATATAGGAGAGATATTGGACGAGTTTTATTCGTCTGGGCTTATATCCATTACAAAATTAAGCAATATTTGGAGGATAAAAGCAAACCAAGAAAGCCCTGAATTCATAAAAAGCAAGATAATCCATAATCTTAATTTTGTTTATCAAAGCGGGTTGGTAGAATTTCTCAATGAGCATTTTAATAATCCAAAAGCAGTAATACTGTTCGGGAGCTTTAGGAAAGGGGATGATATCTCAACTTCTGATATTGACATTGCCCTAGAAACAGACGAAGTTGAAGAGTATAAGACAGTGACCACAACAAAGTTAATTGAATTTGAAAAGTTAATAAATAGAAAAATACAACTACACTTATTCAATAGAAAAATTATAGATATTAATGTATTTAACAATATTGCCAACGGCATTGTTTTGTCCGGATTTTTGGAGGTAAAGCCATGAGAAAAGAGTCTATTGAAATGTATATCAAAACAGACCAGATTAGGATGAGACAGCAAGACAAAGAAAGAACAAAGTCTATGATTGAATCGGCAAAAACCAATACCAGAATTGTAAAAAGCATTCCATTGGACAATGACAGCGCCACACTTGTATTCAGAGAAATTTATGAATCAGTGAGGCAGCTAGGTGACGCCAAATGGTGGTTATTGGGTTATGAGCCCAGAAACCATGAAGTTTGCATGGAAATACTTAAAGAATCAAACATAAAAGAAAAATTGATGCTGAACCACCTTCCAAGATTCAAAAGTATAAGAAATGACTCAAATTACAGGGGATTCAAAGTTACCACAGGACAAGCAAAAGAAATAATAGATTTTTGGGATAAATGCTCGGCTCAAATAATTGAAGAAATTTCAAGCCACATTCCCTAAATATTATTAACCAAAATGTTCTGCCTTCTGCTTAATTTTGTGTCGAAAGAGCCGCTGTCTTCTATTATCTTTCCGTTCTTGGCTATAACTTTGGTTGAATCGCCTATTGTTTTGATGGTGTACTCATAAGTTTCATCATTCACAATGTAGGTGTTCGGGATTTTGACGTTCCTGTGCATTATAACTGAAGCATCGCCTTTTGCATAATTTCTTGTGACGAAGGGGAAAACTTTCTCTTGTTCTAGCAGCAGAATATCGGAGAAGCCTCTTGTTAGCACCTGGAAGCTTTCATCAATTTTAGCTACATCAACTGCATTCTTGTATGGTTTCAAAGAATAACCGTCTAATGTTATGGCTAGCTCAACTTTTTCCCTAAAATTTCCTTTTGGCTGGTATTTATTTTGTTCGATTTTATTTATTGAGTCAATGGCTATCTTTGCTTCATCGCTGACAAGGTAGGAATCCGTCAAAAAGAGATCTGCATTTTCATTTCCGTTTCCAAAATAATATGTTGTGCCCTTCCCTATGTAAAGCTCATGGTCTTTATGATCAGCTACAGCAGCCCCGTCTCCAGCGACAGAAATTTTTGTTGTTCCGCCGTCATCAACGTTGACAAAACCGTCATCCTGATACACTACACCCTCATTTTGACTCCCGGTTAAGCTGAACATATTATTCAGCTTTTTGTCCATTATGTGTATAGATCCGAATCTGACTTCGGCATTCCCACCAGGGGGAAGCGCAGAAAGGCACTGGGATGATTGATCCTTAGTGTCGTATACGCAATTTGGCTGTCCTGGGCATTTTGCGGCATTGTAACTTAATCTTGCAGCATTTGGGCAAGTGATTATTTTTGTAGTTCCTACAGGATTTGAATTCTGAACATTCTGGATTTCCTGGCTTGCTGTCGCTGCAGCAGCAGTTTTAGCAGCCAATTGGTCCTTCCCTCCCCCAGATCCGCCAAAAGCTGAAGATACAATTGAATAAGCGCCGTGAGCCACACTGGCTAATCTTACTAAAGGATGATTATACAAATCAATAAGAGGTTGAAATTTCTGGTATAAATTATTGTATAATTTTAAAGCTGTCACGCCCATTTCGTTTATAGATGAGAGTTCAATTTTGGCAGCTACTCTTGCCGCATCAACAGCTTGGTTTGCTAAAACACTCCAGCTTTGTTGATCTACGATTTTAGTGAAGATATCTCCACAAGTACTACCGCATTTGGTTATAACGCTTGCAAGTTGGTCTGGACTTGCAAATTTGTAGACTGTTGATTTAAGGGCCTCTAAAACTTCTGGTCTTGTTGCTATTTCAGGCAAGACTTGCTCCAATAGTGCCTTCGCAAGTGAGCCTGTTATAACTTTGCAGAGCACTTACTGGTACTTCTCCCATACAACTGTCTATTTCACCACAAGGCACAATATCTGCAGCAAAAACACCGGCTGCTATAAGACCTGTATAAAATGTAGTGGCTGTTGATTCGGCTGTTGCTTCAATTCCTTTGTAGACATATGCGGCACCAGTTTGGCATATTTTTATGCAAGTACTCGGTTCACAATGTGCACCCTTTGCTGTCACACCCTCGCATACAAAAAATGGATCATAGGGACCGCAAAATCCTTCAGGTTGAGTTATCATGCATAATATATCAAAATCTGTGTGACATGTTGCACTAGCCGGCGCATCTATTGCTTCATATACTGCTGTACATTTTTTTGCACCACAATTAATTACAGTTGAGCACCATGGAGGTGGCAAGCTAAGACCGCAAGGTGGAACAAGCACAGCCTGAACATTTATTAATCCTAATACAAACCCCATCACCAGCATCAATCCAAATAAAATTATTTTCTTTTTCATTTTTATTGATTTTTTTGTTTAATGTTCAATCGTTAATGAATTTATTTATTGTTTTTGGGCGAAAGGTTTTTATAGTTGGGTTGATATTAAAATGGGCATGAAACATCCAAAAAAGATGAGCACTGAGGAGATTATTAAGCTTGCCGATGAAATCAAGAAAGGAATGGCTAAAGAATTTTTGAAGGATATTGAAAGGATTAGAAAGGCTGAAAAACTTATTACAAAGAAAACTATATCTAAAAAAGAAGCCATCATGATTGCTGACAGAATAAAGAGTGGAATGTCTATTAAAGTTATGAAAGACCTTGAAGAGCTTGAAAAGGCAAGGTCTAAAGTTCTGATGGCAGAGCAATCTTAATGATTCTGATTCCATTTTTCTTTAACACCTCGTTTATTCCCTTTTCTTTAGATTTAAGATGTTTTCTATTAAATGTAACAAGGTAATCAACAGCAAATATGCTTGCAATAATTACCAAGACGACATCCTCTTCTTTTACTCCAATGTTTACCAACTCTGCCAATAATTCTTTGTATTCTACATTAGCCTCAGTTGTTTTATTAAGTATATTTTGAGCTGTAACGATTTGATCTGAATATTTTTCATAAAAGCTTGCTATTTCGTCTGCGAGTTTCCTGTAATTCCACTTGGATAAATGCTCTAGAAGTATATATGGCGTAATCATTGAGAATTTTCCGCCTTTTACTCTTTCTAGAAGTTTTGCATCATCTTTATTGTCCCAAAAAGCAACAGTCACAACATCCAAGTCAATTATTATCTTCTTTTTCATTTTCAGCTTTCTTTCACTTTTATCTTATTCGCAAACTGGAAAATGTATTTTTCCCTGTCAATCTCATTCTCCAAGTCAATGATTCTGTATAGGATAGTGTTGTCCTCCTGAGTGTAAGCCGTGATATTGTAGTTTCTATTGCTCATCTCAGTCAGGTAATCCCAATGAATGTACCTGT
>CAZJBR010000013.1:0-10529 GCA_964544435.1 uncultured Methanosarcinales archaeon | reverse complement strand
CTATATATTCATGGTCTTAAGACAGGAAAGATAGAAAAACCAACCAAAGCAACTACAATTCCTCCTTTACCGGAAGGGTCAGGAAGAATAATTAATCAAAAGCAACCAATTGACTTAACAGAGGAAGTGGTTGCGGATGAAGGCAGAGGGCCTTATGCACACACCCCGTCAACTTTTAAGGAGAAGGTTTCGGCACAAACAACATTTAGTTTTAATAGACTGTTCGAAGCGGCAAAAAATAAGGATTGGAGCGAGGTGGATAAACAGCTTAGATTATCAGAAAGTGTTTTAGAGCAGGTCTCATCACTATTTCTAAAAAGATTTTTTGAATATGTCAGGAAACCAGATTATGGAGGAGCTAACGCTATGCTAGCCGGTGGCATAATTGAGGAACTTTTCGGAAATGATGCTATTAAAGACTTTCATGAAATTGTAAATAGCCTGCCAAAAACACAAGGAAGAAAATTACCCGGCAAGCCGAAGATTGAAACTTCAAAGGCTGTCCCATCGCCGATAAAATCGGATTTAGAAAAGATAGGGTTTGCGATACTTGGCGCAACAAGATCAAATGAGCAGTATTCTTCTCTTTTTGATTTAAACTATTTAAGAAAATGGCTTGAAAGCAACTATCGGAGAACAAAGATAGAAGTTAAAGTTATACCTGAGATACCCATACGTCATGGCTTGTGGTCTTTTATTATACTAACCGAGGATGGCAAAACCGGATTTGGAGTGCCTGCAACGTATTTCACATTTGACGACCCTGGTGAAATTCTAAAGTGGTTTGAAGGTAGGGTGTACAATGGTACACAAAAACTTGAAAGAAATAATATTGAAAGGCTAGCAAAAGCACTCTTTGATGAAAGTACAGGAAGATGGATATGCATAGAGAAGGGGTTTATAGTAAATCTGAAATAAAGAACTCTTTGTTCTTAAAAAGCTTCAGGCTTCTTAAATTCAAATATATCACCTTAAGTTCTTTCTACCATTTCCCATCTTTTTATAGAAAACTTTAAATATTAGTTCTTTTACATCATTCAATATAAAAAAATTATGTGATGTAAAATGGACTTAATTGAGACTGCCAAGAAACTTGAAGGGCTGCAGACAATCGGCAGCATTGCAAAAAACCTTAACATAGGCAGAAGAACGGCCGTCAACTATATATGGAAGCTAAGGAAGGAAGGTTTCATAGAGACGATGTATGGAAAACGAAAAATAAGAATGTATAGAATATCACCTATAAGAACGTCTAAATTTGGCTATCCTGGGCTTTATGATTTCCTGAACCAAAATTCCAAAATAAAAGTTTATCCGCCTTATCTAGAAAGGATTTATGACCATAAGCCGACAGCCGAGGAAATGATTGTAAAGGCAGTAAAAACAGGCGACTTAAGGACAATACTGTCGTCATTAGCTTTGTTCAACAAAATTAAAGACTGGACAATACTAAGCCAGACAGCAAGGAAAGAGCATATCGGCAGAAAAATTGGAGCTTTGTATGATGCTGCAAGAACAGTCATAAGGGTCAGAAGAATGGATAAAAAAGCAAGAAAAGCGTTGCTTGGAAGCAGAGTGGACAATAAGTTTATAGTGGAACACGCAAGAACAAAAGATTTGGCTCGGATAGAAAAAGAGTGGAAAGTCTGCCTTCCTTTTAACAAAGCCGACTTGGAGGCTTATAAAGAATGATTAATCTAGAAGATCAGATAAGCTTATTTAAAATCATCGGAAGCCATCTCAGCAAAAAGGTTGAATGCATCGCAATAGGCGGCTCTGCAATGATGTTTTATGGAGCGAAATCCACGACAAAAGATGTTGACTTGGTTTTTTTAGAAAAAGGTGATTTGGAAGCGATTAAAAAAGTGCTTTTTGATTCTGGATTTGATGAAAGAAAGAACATAAAGGGAATATTTAGGGAAGATGAAGAAATAATCAAGCCTGTAATGATGGACGGCGCAGACACAAGATTTGATCTTTTTTTAAATGAAGTAATAGGATTCAAAATTCACGAAAAAACTCTAGAAAGATTAAAAGAAGTCCATGAATTCGGCAATTTTACTGTGAAAACGGCAAGCCCTGAAGACATATTGATGATGAAAGCCTGCACAGAAAGGGAGAAAGACAGGGATGATGCGGCAGAATTGATAAAAAAAATCAATATTGACTGGGATATTATTTTAGACGAGTCTTCAAAGCAGACTAAGATTGGCGTTGCAGCTTTTCCTATACTGCTTTTCGATTTTTTAACAGAGCTCAAAGAGGAGTATAAGGCAGAGGTTCCAAAAAAGATAGTTAAAAACTTAGTTATAATTGCAGAAAAAAGAATAGAAGAACTTAAAAATCAAGACAAGCTGATTAGAGTCACCAAATACAAAAAATAAAACTTTATATACCCCCTTATTTTATTTTTTTAGATGAAATCAAAGCAGATAAAAAAAGAAATATTGTTCCTAAAAAGCTTCATTCTTCTTAAGTCCAATCCAAACAAAGCAGGCTTGATGATATTGTTTGACGCTTTGTTTTTTGCAATAATCCTCTATATACTGCCAATATTAAACGCTTATATTTCCCAAAACCTCATTACTCCTGAGAAATTTGCTGGAGGCTCGATTCTTGCGGTTTACATTGTTTTTTCATTGATTTACTACTTAGTGATCTTGTTTGTTTACACATTCTTTAAGTACTGCATTTTGGGCTTCATTAAATCGTTGTTTGATGGGGCGGATTTCTCATTCAAAAGGCTGGACAAGTTTTACTCGTTGAATATCATAATTGCGGGAATATTTTTTGCAGCAATGCTGTTCCTGGGATTTATAGTGGCTAATGCCAAGCGGGATTATCAGCCGTTTGTTTTTGCGGCCCTTGCAATTCCGTGTATATTCCTTTTATATGTTATGCTCAACGCCTCACACTCATCGTTTTACTCTGGTTCATCAATAAAGGAATCTGTCAGGAATGGCCTCAGAATTACGTTTGCAAGAGTGGAAGTTTACAAAAAAACAGTCTTAGTGATTATTTTATCAGCTCTTGCTTTGTGGCTTTTGTTTTTGGGCAGCGGTTATTTGATAAGGCTTGCATCTAAAGATTACATATTATATCTGAGCATATACACTTATTTCAAGCAGGCCTCTTTAATCATTCTTGATTTGGCAGTTTATATAATCATTCTAATAAACAGAGTTTCATTCTATGCTATGGCAATTGAAAAATAATCTCCAATAAATTTAAATAAGTACATTCAATCCGGAATTTCTATGAAAAGAACGCATACCTGCGGCGAGCTTACAGACAAGGATGTAAACAGGAAAGTAGCATTATGTGGGTGGTGCTCCACAAGAAGGGACCATGGAGGTGTCATCTTCATAGACCTCAGAGACAGATATGGACTAACACAAATAGTTTTTGACCCAAGCAATGACTCAAAAAGCCATAAGACTGCAGAAACACTGAGAAGGGAAGATGTTGTGGTGGTTGAAGGCATTGTGAGAAAAAGACCGAGCGGAATGGAAAATGAGAGATTGCATACCGGCAAGATCGAAGTTCTAATAAACAGTATTTTGAGCTTGAACAGGGCGCACACCCCGCCGATAGAGATTGAAGACCGAGTAGAAGCTTCAGAGGAAATGCGCCTTAAGTATAGGTATCTTGACTTGAGAAGGCCTAAAATGCAGAAGCAGCTCATGTTCAGGCATAATGTCGCAGCTGCAGTTCGCGAATATTTCAATCAGCTTAATTTCATTGAGATAGAGACTCCAATGTTGATCAAAAGCACTCCTGAAGGCGCACGCGACTACTTAGTGCCGAGCAGGATACACCCCGGCAAATTCTATTCATTGCCGCAAAGCCCGCAGATATACAAGCAGATTCTGATGATTGCAGGCTATGACAGATATTTTCAGTTCGCCAGATGCTTAAGAGATGAAGATTTGAGGCAGGACAGGCAGCCGGAGCATACTCAAATTGATGTTGAGATGTCATTTGTTGACATTGAAGATATTTTTCATTTGACCGAAGGGCTGATCAAACACGTTTTCAGGACAGTCTTGAACAAAGATGTAAAAGTTCCTTTCAAGAGGTTTTCGCATGCAGAGTCCATGGAGAAGTATTCCACAGACAAGCCCGATATAAGATTTGGAATGGAATGCTGCAATGTAACAGATATTGCAAAAAGTTCAGAGTTCAAAGTATTTCTTGATGCAATTAAAAAAAGATATATTGTCAAGGTGTTAAATGCAGAAGGCTGCGGAGAAAAGCTGGGCAGAAACCAGATTGACGAGCTGATTGAGTTTGCAAAGGAAAATGGCGCTCAGGGGCTTGCATGGATGAAAGTGGCAAAAAACAATTCTCTTGAAAGCAACATAGCGAAATTCTTCTCAACTGAATTACAAAAGCAGATTATTGAAAAGATGAAAGCAAAACCTGGAGATTTGTTGCTTTTTGCAGCAGACAAAGAAAAAATTGTAAATGACATCTTATCAAAAATAAGGCTGAAGCTGGGGCATTCACTGGGCTTGGTAAAAGAAGATGATTTTGCTTTTTGTTTTGTCACGGATTTTCCGATGTTTGAGTGGAATGATGACGAGCAGAAATGGGACTTCTGCCACAATCCATTCACAATGCCAAAGGAAGAATATTGGGATTGCATAGAAAAGGAGCCTGCGAAAGTGCTTTCATGCCAATATGACTTTGTAATGAATGGCTCTGAACTTTTCTCGGGCTCTGTGCGCAACACAATTCCTGAACTGCAGGAGCGCACTTTTAGGGTTACTGGCATGTCAACAGGGCAAATAAAGGAAAAATTTGGTTTTTTGCTAGATGCTTACAGGTACGGAGCTCCAAGCCATGCTGGCTTCGGCCTGGGGTTTGACAGGCTTGTTGGATTGATGCAGGGCATACATGACATAAGAGAAGTAATTGCTTTCCCAAAGAATAAAGCAGCTGAATCATTAATGGATGACGCTCCAAATGAAGTGAGCGAGAGGCAGCTGCAGGAATTGCACATCAAACTGGATTTTGTAAAAGATGCGAGGAACATTGTTTTGGATAAGATAAGAGATGTCTTAAATAAAGAGAAGATAGAATACGATGTGCTTGAGCACAAACCTGTTTTCACAAGCAAAGAGGCTGCTGAAGTCAGAGGAACAGATCTGAAGCAGGGATGCAAGGCATTGATATGCAGCACAGAAGAAGGCTTTATACAGGCCGTTGTCTCGGGAGCGAAGGAGCTTGACATAGAAAAACTGCAAAAACTGACTTTGTTCAAGAAAATCGAGCTGGCAAATGCAAAGGACGTAAAACAAGTTACCGGCTGCAATATAGGCTCTGTGCCGCCGTTAGGAAATTTGTTTGAATTGAAAGTCTATTTTGATAAGTCAATTGCTGAAAATGAGATTGTGGCATTCAATGCCGGAGCGCATACAAAAAGCATTAAGATGAAAGCGAAGGATTTGGTAAAAGTTGTCAATCCGATTATCGGTGAATTTTCTAAATAACGAATTTGAATAAAATGCCGTGATTCAAAATAAAAACATATTTAAATATACTTTTTCCGTTTGAGATTAGCATGGTTTTTGAGCAGCTATTCCAATTAAGGTGGATTGAAAGAAGAGAGCATGCAGTCTTTCTTGGCTTTATTTATACCATAATAGGCTTGGTATCTGCCAGGCTTATCTTCCCAAGCAATGCAGGATTGATGAGTGTTGCTTTTACTTCTATACTTCTGATACCTCCACTTAACTTGTTGTTAAGCAAGGGGGAAAATGTCGAAATACGAGAAAAAAAGCTGTCATTGACGCAGCTGTTTAAGGACCACAAGGACATATTCAAAGTTTATCTTTTTCTGTTTCTGGGTGTATTTTTGTCTTATGGGCTGCTTTCCTTGCTAATCTCGGAGCCAAATATACAAAAAATGTTTGCACCGCAACTCAAGAGCGCAGGCGTAAGCGGATTTGCAGCCCAATATCACCCGTTATTTGGGATCATAATTAACAACATGCTGGTCTTTGTGGTGTGTTTCGTTCTTTCCCTCATTTACGGTGCCGGCTCTGTGCTGTTTTTAACATGGAATGCGTCTGTCTGGGGCACTGTTTTCGGATTTTTCGTAAGGCAGAGCGCATCACTAAACAGTTCAAATGTATTTTCCGATTTTGTCCATGCTGTCATTCCTTTCCTGCCTCATATGACAACCGAGGCGTTGGCATACATAAGCGCGGCAATCGTAGGCGGCATTGTCTCTAAAGCAGTTTTAAGGGAAAAACTTTTCTCGAAGAGGTTTCATCATATCATTACTGACGCCCTGATATTTCTGGTGATAGGACTAGTATTAGTTATAACAGCCGGCATTATAGAGGTAGGGCTGTACCAAGTATAAAAAGTTACTGAATAAATTCATTGCCTCATTCAACATCAGATACTAATTAAGATTGACGTTTGGTACGTTTTCGGCTCCTGGAGCTGACTGGAAATAGCTCATGTCCGAGTAGCCAAGATTTCCTGCAACAATATTTGTCGGGAAGGTCTTGATTCTTGCGTTAAACACCCGTACAGCATCATTATACCTTCCTCTTTCGACTGAAATCTTGTTCTCTGTATTTGCGAGCTCGTCCTGCAGTGCAAGGAAATTCTGTATAGATTTCAGTTGAGGGTAGTTTTCAACCACAGCAAGCAGCCGTGCAAGAGCTGATTCAACATTGTTAGCTGCCTCGACCTTTGCCTGAGGACTGATGGCTGCCTGCCACTGGCTTCTCGCATTGGTTATGTCTTCCAAGGTTTTCTGCTCAAAATTCGCAGCACCCTTCACAGTATTAACAAGGTTTGGAATCAAATCAACCCTTCTTTGGTATTGTGTTTCAACCTGCGCCCATTTGCCCTTGACATCCTCATTCAGCCTTATTAAAGAATTGTAAATTCCTACATACCAAATAACAAGCAGAAGGATTAGACCTCCAGCAATACCCAATCCAATAAGAAAATTCTTCTTCATTTTTTCCTGCCCCCTTTTATTCTTGAAAAATCATAAAGCAGCTTTACTTCATTGTTGTCGAGCCACATTCCGCCGCATGAGTCGCAGACATCAAGGGTTGCTCCGGAAGGATGCTTGACTTTTCTCATTATCTTCCTGCCCAACATAGTAGAGCATCTTGGACATGCAAGCTTTGTATTCTGCTTCATTTTACAGGTAAATTGAGCAAGCTTTTTAATTTTTGCCATTTAAAACTTTCCTGAAAACCCGGCCCCCCCAAAATTTCCGCCTCCGCCAGAGAAGCCGCCAAAGCCTCCGAAATTCCTTCCTTTCCCTAAAAATAATCCCGTTGCAGCTCCCTTGTAAAAGCTGTCGTTTCTTTGCCTACTATGATAACCAGAGTTGTTTTTTGATTTATAAGCGATGATGATAGCAGATATCACCACCAACACAATGATTATGAGTATAATAATAAGTATTTTGCTGTCATAACTGTCTTCATTTTTTAATTTTACTACGTCATCATCGTTTGAATTAAGCAGTATCCTTCCAGCGATGTCTACCGCATCAAGAACGCCTTTTTCGTATTCGCCATTCTTAAAATTAGACGTAAGGTAGTCCCTTGAGATTCTGCCGAGCAATGCGGCATTCAAAGTGCTCTCCATTCCATAACCGACTTCCCACCTGTAAGCCCTGTCTTTTACCGCAACATAAAGCAAAATCCCATTGTCATTGCCTTTTTTGCCAATTTTGTTAAGCTCCGCAATCTTCAAAGTGTACTCCTCAAGAGAATAAGACTTGTCGTATTCGTTTTCAATGTAAACTATGAACTGCACGCCATTGCTCAATTTCTCCAAGTCCCTTAAAGCCTTGTCAAGCTCTGCCTTTGCAGCAGGTGACAGTACATTTGCATTGTCTGTAGCGTAAGAGTTAAGTATAGGTATTGCTGCGCTGGAGCATAATGATGACGTTAAAAGCAAAAATGCAAAGATTAATATTTTTTTCATAGTTTACCTTAGGATTACCACTATTTAAATATTTGTAAACGCTTATTACACCAAAATGAAACCAAAATTAACAATAAATTTCGTAACTTCAAATAAAGGCAAAGTAAAGGAATTTAAGCAGATCCTGGAGCCTGAAATAAAAGTAAATCATATCCACATGGATTACATAGAGATGAGAAGCGATAATCCTGAGGAGATAGCAAGGAAATCGGCAGAAATGCTTGCCAATAAATTAGGAAAAAATGTTGTTGTTGAGGATTCCGGATTGTTCATAAAGGCGCTCAGTGGCTTCCCAGGAACATGCTCCGCTTATATACACAAACGGATTGGCTTAAGCGGCATAATCAAGCTTATGCGCGGAATAAAAGAAAGGAATTGCACGTATAAGAGCGCTGTTGCTTACTGCAAGCCTGGAGAAAAACCGATAAGCTTTCTTGGAGAGGAAGAAGGAAGAATCGCTGAAAGCATAAGGGGCCATTTCGGTTTCGGTCATGATCCGGTTTTTATTCCGGAAAAGAGCAATAAGACTTATGGCGAGATGGAAAATTATGCAAATTTAAAAAAATTCAGAAGAACGGCTGTTTTGAAGTTGCAGGATTACTTGCTGGAGAATAAACCAAAAATTTAAATATTAATTCAAGACTTCCCAAATCATGTTTCAAAAAATAAAGGGGCTGATGCAGTTAAAAGAGGACATTGACTCAATAAACACGAATATAGGGGAAAACAACAGGATTATTTCCGAATTAAAAAATGAGTTAATTTTGTTAAAAAAAGATTTTGGCGAGTTAAACAAAAATCAAGATGAATTCTTGAAAAACTTCAAGGAAAACCTTGCTGTAATAAAAAATTTGAGGGAGGATTTTGGAAAGGGGATTTACGACTTCAGGCTGCTGAAGGGGCATCTTCAAAGGAAGATACTGGAAAAATTTGAAGAAGAGCTGCAGAAAGACCTGGAAATCAACAGAGACAATCTAAAAAAGGGTGCAGACATCTACGATGAGCTAAGAAAGAAAGCTGGAGAAATTCTTTCAAGATTAAACTTAACAAGCGAAGAGATCCACAAATTAACAGAGATTAGCAAAAACTTAAAGAAAGAGGATTTTGAATTAACCAAGTTTGCAAGACATCTGATGGACATGGACAGGGAAAAACTTGAGCTGATGAGAAAGATTGACACTCTGGAAAGGCTTGTTTCCAAGATTAGGAGAAGAGAAATCTTAAGATAGAGAAAAAAACCAGCTGCATTTCTTCAATGCAGCCGGTAAGGGGTTAGGTGTTTGTTTTTCACACTTGGTGTTTATGTGAGCATGAACCCGGTGAATTGCCACCGGGGCAACAAATGGGTTGTTGTTCTTCACAGATTCTTTTTTATCACCTCCAATCTTATCATAACAATGAGAACACTGCCCGCTTTAAATATAGTGTGAAACATGCTTAAAGAACATTTTTACAGAACTTCTTTTCACAAGCTTTTTAAATCGCAGTTTTCTCTTTCCGTGAGTGGTACAGGTAATCTACAGCCCAAAGTGGTTCTATGGGAAAGATATAGTAATTGACTTAGTCAGCATTTTCGTTCTTTTGTCAATTGCGCTCTTTAGCCTCAGATCATATAAAATCAAGAAAAACAAGAATTATGTGTATCTGGCTGTCTCCTTCATAGTATTGGCAAGCTCTTTCTTGTTCAGAATATTGACTAATTTTACTGTGTATTACGACATTCTCGAGACTAGAAACTTTGGATTTGTGAGCTTAACATACCAGACTATAAAGGCTTCTGATGCCCTCTTTATTGTTGGATTTTTTGTTTATAGGCTGTTGAATCTCCTGGGGCTATATATGCTATACTCAGTCTATAACAAACAGCCAAAATCCAATGTATTCCTGATAGTTTATTTGATTTTTATCTCAACAGCCTTTAACAAACTGGCTTATCCTGTTTTCCACCTCACTTCATTTATCCTTTTAACATTAATAACTGCGCAATATTTTAAGAGCTATGGTAAGAACAGGAAGAAAGTAACAAAGTTTATCGGATATAGTTTTGGCATTGCAGCCTCAAGTGAAATATTTTTTGGGCTGGTAACTATTACAACCAGGTTTTATGTGGCAGCTGAGATAATCCAATTGATAGGCTACACACTTCTGTTAGGTGTCTTTTTCACGGTGCTAAGGTATGGAAGGGAAAAGAACAAGAATTGACATAATTGGCGATATGCTTTCGTCAATCCTTGACAAGGGCGGGGAAATTAAGCCGACTCATTTGATGTATAAATCAAATATGTCACATGCTCAGATGAAGCTATATCTCGACGATTTAATCGCAAAAGAGTTTGTCAGAAAAATCAGAAAGGGCAATTATGAATATATCACTATCAGTGATAAAGGCTGCAATTTCCTGCAGAAACTCAAAGAGATAAAAGAGTTTGAAGAAGCATTCGGGCTTTAGCAATATAGACAACAGACTAAGCAATTTTGGAAAGCCCACTTCATCCTAAATACTATTCTATACTCACGGACAAAATCTATTGAGCAATAGTTGTCCGTTCGTAATATGT
>CAZJBR010000012.1:10121-10769 GCA_964544435.1 uncultured Methanosarcinales archaeon | reverse complement strand
ATTGAAGTGCTTGTCTGATAAAGGATAGGGCACATTACAAAGCCAAAATAAGAAGTAGTGGGGTCAGTACATACCTTTTCAGCAACTGTTTTTCCTATTAAAGTAACAGTATAAAGCAAAGACACTATATTTATCAAAACCCCGTAAATCTGGCAAATCTTTTTCGCTATGTTGACGAGCTTGTTCAGGCTGCCGATTAATCCTGAAATCATCTTTCCTGAGAGTTAATTTAATGACAGGGGAAGTGCTTCCAGATTCTGTGTTGAAAGTGCCGATGCTGTCAGTGATTGAAGTGTCGCCGGAGCAGCTTGCCTGGCCTATGAATACAGTTGAAACCTGTTTTGATGTCGATTTTGGCTGCAGGCTTACATGGCAGTATACTCTTTGGTTTATCAGCGGGCCAAGGCTCCTGTCAATGGTTTTTGGCGAGCAGCTCACTGTATTTGACCAGAAATCCGGAACAGTTGCATTTTCTAATCCAAATGTCTGCAGCTGCTTTGAAATTGATAATTTGTTGCCGGCATTGTCGCTGAAATTAAAGGTTACAGTGCCGCTGAATTGAAGGTTTATTGAATCTGTAAGCCATGTGCAGATGTGCTCGTCAGCTTGCTGTCTTTGGCACGAGCCTGCAACGCTAGAAGCGCCGTC
>CAZJBR010000012.1:2682-9991 GCA_964544435.1 uncultured Methanosarcinales archaeon | reverse complement strand
TTAACATTGTCCCAAACGCACGTCCAGCTTAAGTCCTTGCTGCATCTTGCCGCCTTGACCGCAGAATTGCCGACATGAAGAATTACCTCTTTGGGATTTAAGCCAGTAGCCTCGTCAAAAACCGCAGTCACTTTGTTGCCGGTGGATGTTCCAAAAACCTGGATTTCAGTTGAAGTGGCAGTGGACAGTGAGGTTATAGCAGGCCCTTCGTCATCAATAATCAGAAATTTGCTTATTGTACTGCCCCCTTTATTTCCTGAAAGGTCAGAAGCATTGACGAAAATTGTTTTCACCCCCTGCGTTTTGGGATTCAACTCGATCTGCCACTTGCATGCGCTGACTCCGTCTGAAGGAGAAGTGCATGATGCTCCAACATTCTTCAAACTCTGCCCTGGATTAAGATCTGACAAATCAGCCGTTACAGAACTTAAGTTAAGGTCATTTCCGGATATGTTGACAATAACTTCAGCATCAACTTTGTTTGAGGAAAATGAGCTGATGCTTAGGTTGCTCCTCAAGATTTTAAACGTGTTTGGCAGCACAACAGGCCCTGTGATGTCAACATCAAAAGTTACTGAGGTTTCTTCAGACAATTGGCCAAATTTGTCAGTTGCTTTTGCAAAAACGGAGTTCATTCCGTCATTAAATATATTGGAATCAGTGGATATTGCTGATGCAATGCTGCAGCCATCTGTTGCCGGCTCGACCTTTTGCCTGAAAACGCCATTTAAGGTGTAAAATTCAATGCTTTTTATCCCGACGCATTTGCCGCTGCATGAAGGGTCGTTGCAGGCAAAATCACTTGCACGATATTCAACAATTACGTTTTCATTTGACGAGAATTTTTCCTGAGGCGTGCTTAAAGTCACTTCAGGCTCTCTATTGTCAATTGTTACGCTGCTGGATTTTGAATCATCAACAATGTTATCATCCTTTAAAAGGTTGACCGTGAAAGGCAATGATCTGGCATCAAATGACTCAGTTCCGTTGCTCGGAAATCTCAAAGTGCAGTCATAGCCTCCGCTTACAGATGCTGTGCATTTGTCAAACTGGACGCCCGGGTCGAGCCCCAGCTTAACTTGGTTTGGAGTTATCGAATCCTCGCTTATTGACGCACGCGCATTAAAAATCAAAAAGTCTGTTTCTTTTGCGTAGCCCTCAATGCCGTCTCCTCCGCTGGCAGCAGCGCTGCTTATTCCGGCATATACGCTCGTCACATAAAATGGAAGCGTCATAACTAGCGCTATCAAAAATGACGCAACAAAATGCAGGTATTTTTCTCTGTTCATTTTTCCTTAATTGCTATTAATTTATCAACGGAGTATTGTTTAACCGTAAGCTGCTCTGACGGCATTTTCCTATAAAGCATAATTCCGTAAAATTCTGAAAAGTTTCTTTTCACTATTACTGCTATTTTTGTTATATTCATTTTAGCTGAACGTAGGCTGCAGTGCCAACTGATATGTTTTTGAGTAGTAATCCACCTTTCCCATCGGTTCAACATCCTTGAGTGTCCTGTCCTGCTCAGGAACATTCGCAATGTCAATGCTTACAACATAAAACGCAATTGTATCGGATTTTTCAATGTCGTTTGGGCTTATTGTAAAGTTTAATTTTATGCCACCTTCGGGAAACTGTTCATCTCCAGGAGACGACTTCTCCGAAAAATCTATTCTTGGGGTTTTCTGGCACTCCTTTCCACCAAAGATTCCTTTAGTGTAGCAAATTTCCCTTTCAGGAATGACTATCTTTTGGTTAAGGATCAGATTGCCATCGGCAGTATAAGTGCCCGGAGCGAGTTCAATCTCTTCGGTTTTCCCTTCATTATTCACAATAGATAAGAAATCTATCTCTGTGCCGTCGCTTATTCTTGTTAAAGTTATTGTAGCAGTCTCCCTGCTGTTCAAGTCGACAGGTGAATTGACAAAATTCCACCCTTGCGGTGTTTTGACTACATTTTTCTTTTTGACAGTTGCTTTTTTTGTGTATATTGGATTCAGGCTGACTTTTAACGAGGCATCAGCTTCAACTTTAGGATCAAATTCAACAGCTTTTCCAATGTATCCCTCTCCAAGTATATTTGCAACTCCCCCTACTGCAACAGGAAAGTTTTCATGTAAAATGCCGTATTCATCGGTAGATCCAATAAAACAGCTTTCTCCGGTAACTGTGTAGAGAACTTGCGCATCTTCAACAGGCTTTTTGTTGGCCGCATTTGTTACAGTAACGCTTATGTTTCCGCTTGTCCTTGAATCGCAAAGCAAAGATTTTTCATTTAATGAAGCCCTTTCCAATGGGGTGAAATCGCCAGGCATTGGCTTGTTGTTTCTTATGTTCCCTTCTAAGAAGAAATTAAAGCTGTAGCCCTGCCCGTTTAAAGCAAATGGGTCCTGCACCTCGACCAAAACTGGAAATGACAGGTCATAAACAAACCTGTAAGTCTGTATGCCGAAGAATGAGATGAGGCTGTTCGCAGAGCTTGGCTCGCATTTGTTGCCGTTGCAGTTCAGGTCAAAATATGCAGGCCAGAAATCAAGGTACGTAAAGTAAGCGGCCAAGTTTTTGAAAGATTCATTTGCCGCAGGTATTATTGTAGAATCATACAACCTCTGCTTTAGCTCTGATTTGAAAGTGTTTCTCTCATAATTATAAGTTCCGTCAACCTGAAACAGTGGAATGTAAGCAGCAAGCAAACCGGTCAGCTTGCTTCTCACGTCTGTTTTCTGCCATGTTGTTGTGTCGCCAAAATTGAACTGCATGTCAGACATCGGAGGCAGTTTTTCTTTGTTAACCCCAGAAAAAGCGACGAGCAGGTTAAGAACATGCTTCTCAAGGTAGTGGTGTTTTATTTCAAGGTTTGTTATTTTTGTAGCCAAATCATAGATTTTATCAAGACTTACAGGCACTCTGACAAGAAATTGGCTAATTTTCGCGTTTGCGTCCTGCTTTTCCACATTCAAAGGGTACTCAACGACAACTATAACGTCGTCAGTAGCAATCGTAACATCTGTTTTTAATTCCCCTGCTTCTGTTATTTTAAAGCCCTGCTCCAAAAACGGCTCAAAATTATTGACGCAA
This sequence comes from uncultured Methanosarcinales archaeon, assembly GCA_964544435.1. GTDB lineage: Archaea > Nanobdellota > Nanobdellia > Woesearchaeales > GW2011-AR4. The sequence goes on along the minus strand of CAZJBR010000012.1, from coordinate 6,913 downwards.
TCCTTAAACTTGGAATTAACGTACCTTTCCAGTTGCTTCTCTATTGAGTTGCCTGCCTGCCTCAGCTCGGGTCTTTTTGACGCGAACTTGCAGTCGCCTCTGCAGTTATTTGCAGATTTTAGATACCACCAATATGGGATTTTCAGGTCAGAGTCTTTTGCAAAGGAAACAGCGTCGGTTTCGGTCGGGATTTGCGTCATCAAAAATTGCTCGGTGCTCAAAGCTTTGTTTGTAAGGCTTATGTAGCCACCCTGCTTGCCTATGATTTTCAGCCCCTCAACTCCCAAAGAATAAGCGCAGTCATTTGCATAATTTCTTATAGGATCAAACTCTACAGGAATTTGCTCCTCAACAACTCTTATTTCGGGCTCAATGTTTTTTTGACCTTTTTGGGTTGCATAGAAAAAAATAATTCCCCCGATTAAGATGATTAATCCAGCTATCATAAAAATTGTTGCCTGTGATTTATTGTTTGATTTATTTTTCATTTTTGGTTTTCGTATTGTTTTTAGCTAATTTGAAATTAATTTTATCATTTATTTTGTTTTTAGCTTACACAGCGCATTACACGCTTTTGCCGCCGTTCTATTTTAAAATTAAATATTTTTTAGTGAACCTTGCATTGAATTTGGTTTTTGAGTTTTTTATTATTGTATCTTGAAAAAGTTTTATTGAAATTTTTGTTTGACGCATTTTAATTTCCTCTTTCCAATTCCTGCAGCTCTTTTTGTATGAGATCCAAGTCGTACATCTTCTGCTCCATGAGTTCCCTGGCCAGCATTGATTTCTTCTTGCCAAGCTTTTTTGAAACTCTCTCAAGCAAGTCGTTTATTTCCTTAGATACCGTAATCCTAATTTGTATACTCATTTTTATCCTAATATATACTTTATATATACTATTTTTAGTATTAATATTTAAATATTTCTATTATAAAATCAGCTTATTTATGCTAAATTAAGTATAAATCAAGTATACTATAAAATTAAAGTATACATTAATAAGTATAAATTAAGCATTAATAAAGGATTTATAGAGTATATATAATTTAAACACGGTAAATAAAAACAACAATATTTAAATAGAATCTATGTTAAATAATTTCCAATGGTTCAAAAGAATTTGATAGATTATGTTAAAAACCTTATACAAAAAGGATATGACATTCCTACCATAAAGAATTTCCTGCTGAAGTACGGCTACACAAACAAGGAGATTGATGAGGCAGTTAATTCTAGCTATAAGCTGACAGTAAAGCACGAAATCCACTTGTCGCGAACAACTACTTTGGTTGTCATATTTATTTTTGCTTCGTTGATTGGGGTTGCGTCATTTTTTTATTACGGCCCTTCAGAGTCCGCAAAATTGCTTGACGTGAACTTAGAGCCGATAACAACAACTGCTGAGCCAGGCCAATCAATTGTTTTTTTGAAAGAACTTTCCAATCTGGGCTCGGCAAAAAGGTACGATGTTGTAATCAAGCAGGAGATAATAAACGCCAAAACGAATAAGATCATCACGCAAAAAACCGAGACTCGGGCAATAGAGACTTTCGGCTCTACACAGACTAAAATTTTGATTCCGCAGGATGCAACAGCAGGCGATTATATTTTAAGGGCAATTGTGGAATATGATGATAAAAAAGCAGTTGCTACCCTCCCTGTAAAGATTGTGGCATTCGCAAAAACAGAGACGTGCTTTGACGGCCGGAAAAACCAGAATGAAGAAGGGGTTGACTGCGGAGGAATATGCAAGCCATGCATAAACCAAGCCACAGAATGCGATGACGATGACCTCTGCACTGACGACATAGAAGAGAATGGGGTTTGTGCGAACAAGCCAATATTGCCCTGCTGCGGCAACAATGTCTGCGAAGATCAGGAAAACTGCGATGCAGACTGCAAAAAACCTGAGCCGTTGCCATTGTTTTCAAGCGGGACTCTTGACGACATAAAAGAGCTTGCAAAAGTCAATCCGGGCAAGGCCTTGCAGCAGTGCAGCCAGATTGAAGTCCCTGACTTGAAGGACGCGTGCATAGGCAATATCGGAGAAGCGCAGCTTGACAAAGATTACTGCACGAAGATAATTAACGCTAGAGTAAAGGACTTGTGCTATTCCAACATTGCCAAGAATATCAATGACAACACGCTTTGCCAGTACATATCAACAGACAGCAGGAAAGACTCATGCTATATGACTTTCGTTTTGGACAACAAGGATTACTCTGTATGCGGCAGAATATCAAACAAGCAGCTTAGGCAGTCCTGTGAGTCATTGAAGCAGCTGAATGAGATAAGCCAGGGGCAGAATACATAGAACATATTTTCAATACTTATTCCACTTATTATAGTAAGTCAAGACCCTGTTAACAAATATGGGTGTTATTCTATATTTAGGAACACTGCCCATTTTATTAACGATGGTTGGTCCTGCATTATAGGCTGCAGCTATCAATGGTATATTTCCATTATAATCTTTGTTGAGATATGATAAATATTTAATACCAGCCTCGGCATTTAAATAAGGACTATCCTTAACTGAATTAGTTGGTTCGTCCTCATCAATCCAAATCCAATCATCCTTTTCTGATTTATATCCTAATCTTTTGTTAATTAATTCAGCCCTTCTATTTAATTCATTAACTGCATCCAAAGTCATTTGCATTGGACCACAGCTAAAACCATAGCATTTAGTTGTTGGATCGCAATTCGATTCGGTGCCGCATAACGCACTGACAAAAGTTTGGTCCAAACCAAACTCGGCAGATTTTTGCTTTAGGATATTAAAGAATTCAGGATTATTATTCAGGTTAGCTTTTGCAATTGGAATATCTTTGGGAGTTATGTAATATCCCTTTCTCCTATCGAGACCTACTGCCATTTCTGGATCGTAATCTGTGTCTGCACTGAATAACTTTCCTTTTATTAGAGGGGCAGTGTCTGTATTTAATTGCGCATTAGATGGCAATGCCGGATCCCATTTAACATTTGGAAACCTAATCTGAACATTTGAAGCTTGATCATTATAAAACAGCACAGCCTCTCCACTTTTCAAGGCATTCAGCAACTTAATATTTTGGTTTGCATTATTCACACTTTTGTAAGTTTCTCCGGGGAAAGTTTTCTCATATAACTCTTTTCTTGCTTGAAAATTATTGCTTCCATAACCCGCTTCCTTAAAAACATCAGATATAGAGCGTGCGCTTTGCGAAACTTGAAAAAGCTCTTTTTTAATCGGAATTAACTTGGAACCCTCAGCACTTTCTATAAATGATAGTTTCACAGGACCTTTTTCCGCTGTAAGCCCTATACCGTCAAAAGTCATTCTGTCTCCTTTTGCCAGATAAATTTCGCTGTTCTTCAAGTCTACAATCATATCTCCTAATTTGTAATTACCATTCTCAAAAATGATATTTGCATTAGGGAGTGTTGTTGTTCCAAGCTTGCCATTAAAAGTAACTTGATTTTCATTAAAGTCATAGGCAAAATTTGTATTCCTTCCTATATGCTGGCCGTTAAACGTGCAAGGGCTGCAATCATTGCTTGCTGTACCAGTAAGTTCATTTTTATTTAAGTCATATGTGAATTTAGTATTTGCGCTCATCTCCTTGCCGCCAACCATGCAGTTAGATGCGCAATCGCTGTTTGTAGTGCCGCTGATTTGGTTTCCGTTGTATGCAACTCCATTTGCATTCGCTATTTCAACGCCATTCAGGTATCCGTTTGTAATTGAAAACCCGCTGTTTTGTGTGTATAAGCCTTCTCCGCTGAATTTTGCGCTGTTAGGCAGTTCAACAGTGCCGCCATTAAGCGTGATTGTGCCGCTAAAATCTCTTGTAAGAGTGGCAGAAGTGCCTGATGATAAAGTCAAGGTATTTGACGATTTATCATAATTAAAACCTGTGCCAGAAACTTGTATCCCCAAATTATTATTAAGCTCCTTAAGCCAATTTATTTGTTCTTTAGTTAAACCGAGACTGCCGTAATCATCTTCTCCAAGAACAAAAAGAGTGCATATTATAATTAAAATTGCAAGCAATCCAATAATTATTATTTTTCTCATTTTATCATTCCAAAGCTGAATATGTAATCGTTATCGTCTATTTGCGTTACGTTGTCAAATATTGTAAGAATAATCGAATCCTCGTGCGATACTATGTCTATGAAAACATTGTTCTCGGAAGCCAGATCAATCAGGCAGTCAGCGCACAAAGCCCCGTTATTCTTTATCTTT
>CAZJBR010000012.1:1907-2672 GCA_964544435.1 uncultured Methanosarcinales archaeon | reverse complement strand
AAAGACAGCATCCTTGCCGATAGTTGAACTGACAGATTCTATCGCTCCTTCAACTTTTGCTCCTTGGAAATCCCGCAGATTATTAACGCATTCCGGCAGTTGCTCCATGACATAATCTGAAATCTGGGCTTCAATAGTCCTTATGGCAGGCACTAGATTAGTGTTCCTGTATTCATAATAAGGAACATCGTCATAGAAATACACTAATTTCGGCTCAGGCACCTTGTAATAGCCGCCATACAAGCCCGTGTAAACAACCGCTTTCTTTCCTGTTTCATCAACGCAAAAGTCAATATTTGACTTAAGCGGCAGCAAAGATGACGGCAAGCCGGAGCTGGTAGTTATTTCTGCCTCTTTTTTTATATCGGTTTTTGTCTTATCGGCGGACAGATAACTCATAAAAGAGATAGCGATCAGTACAACAAGTCCGAGTATGAGAAACAAAGTTACTTGTGTTTTTTTATTCACCATCTTTTTTGTCTACTGCATGCTTCTCGTTAATGCCATTAATAAATCTTTTGTGAGCCTCTGTTTTATCAAATTTTAGTGCACAATTTTTATATAAACTATATAAACCAAAGCCGCGATAATCTTGCCGAAAATCGCAACATTTAAATATAACTTAGCAATAGTAACGCAAATAAAATGGCAAATGGCATAAAGTGGATGGAAGTGTGTATTCTAAAGCTGATTAGGCCTATCCACGCAACAGCAACAAAAGCTGTGATGTGCTGATTGCCAATTTTAACCTTACTTTTTTTCTAA
>CAZJBR010000012.1:0-1897 GCA_964544435.1 uncultured Methanosarcinales archaeon | reverse complement strand
GCAAAAGACTAAACTAAGCAATGCGGAACGGGAAGATTTTGAGGATTTCCTCAAGAGCCTGTCAGATGTAGACTTCAACAACCGCAATGAAGAATCGAAATACAAGTGAAAGTATGGATAAACATAAAGGTTTAAATATGCATTGGCTTAACCGCCATGTCATGATTAGGCAAGATTATTATAGATGTTATTGTTGTTGCTAGTTCTTATAATCATATTGGATAACTTAATATTTATCACATATTTCATTTATAAATCAATAAGAAAAAATCACTTTCAAGCGAGGGTACCCAAGCGGCTAAGGGGAGCGATGTCCCAAGACACTCCATGCTGCAAAGCAGCATAATGAGCCAATTTGGCGATGAAATGTTGCGCTAAGCCCGCTTTATCATGGGTTCGAGTGATGCAAGCTACCAATGCTTCGCATCCGGATGTCCCATCCCTCGCTTTTTTGATTTTGGTTTATGAAAACAATTAAAAAGACATTAAACAATTTCTTTCAAAGATGCCATTAAAACTTTATAATACACTAACGAGAAAAAAAGAAGCCTTCAAGCCTATTAAAAATAAAGCAGCAAGCATTTACTCTTGCGGTCCGACTATTTACGATTTTGCCCACATCGGAAACTTTCGGGCTTATATATGTATTGATATTCTCAAACGTTACTTAAAATACAAAGGCTTCAAAGTGAAGCATATCACAAACATAACAGATGTAGATGACAAGACGATAAAAGGCGCAAAACAGGAAGGAATTTCTCTGAAGGAGTTTACAGAAAAATATGAAAATGCATTCTTTGACGACATTTCAACATTAAACATAGATAAAGCCGATAATTATCCAAAAGCAACTGAACACATTAAAGAGATGGCAGTTATTGTAAAAAAATTATTGAGTAAAAAAATCGCCTACAAAAGCGAAGACGGAAGCGTCTATTTTGACATCTCGAAATTCAAGAACTATGGAAAATTATCGCATACCAAAATACAAGATCTGAAAGAAGGCGCCAGGGTGAACCAGGATAGTTACGAGAAAGGGGAAGGAAAGGACTTTGCTTTGTGGAAAGCCTACAGCGTAGATGATGGCGATGTCTTCTGGGACACTTCTATAGGCAAAGGCAGGCCGGGCTGGCACTTGGAATGCTCTGCAATGTCGATGAAATACCTTGGCGGCCATTTTGACATACACGCCGGCGGAGTTGATCTTGTGTTTCCTCATCACGAAAATGAGATTGCCCAAAGCGAGGCCTTTACCGGAAAAAAATTCGTCAATTACTGGTTTCATAATGAGCATTTGCTTGTTGACGGCCACAAAATGTCCAAGTCACTGGGAAATTTCTACACTCTGAGGGATTTGTTGACGAAAAAATATTCTCCGAAAGCAATAAGATATCTTTTGCTGTCAGCGCATTACAGAATGCAGCTCAATTTTACAGAAGAAGCGGTTAAATCCGCTGAAAATGCTGTTCAGAGGTTAAATGATTTTATTATTAAATTAAGAGAGATAAAAAACAATGCTGAAAACAAAAACATTGACAAATTAATTCAGCAAACAAAAAAGAAATTTGAAGCCTCTATGGACGATGATTTGAACATAAGCGAGGCATTGGCGCATATTTTTGAATTTGTAAAAGAGGTTAATACAATTATGATGAACGGCAAATTAGGAAAAAACAGCTCAAAAAAAATAATTAATTTTATGATTGATGTTGATAAAGTTTTAGGAATTCTTGGAGATAAAGCGGAAAAATTAAATCCTGAAATAAAAAAATTGATTGATGAAAGGGAAAAGGCAAGAAAGGAGAAGGATTTTGCGCGAGCTGACAAGATAAGGGCAGAATTAAAAGAAAAAGGAATAATTCTTGAGGATACTAAAGAAGGGGTTAGGTGGAAGAAG
>CAZJBR010000011.1:7101-11181 GCA_964544435.1 uncultured Methanosarcinales archaeon | reverse complement strand
TCCAAAACGGCTTGAGTGTTTATTTTCCTATTGGAAGAAGGCATATTGATGATTTATCTATTGTGTTTGGAGGTGAATATAAAGGAATGGAAGTCAAAAAATATAAAGGACTCTATGGAGTTTTCTATGAACCAATTAATATAATAAGTAAACGCCTTATGCTTAGAGCTGTAATATCTTAAGTGGCCTATCCCTTTCCAAACTTCTGAAACACCAATAAGTCCTCCGTAGTAAGCTTCTGCCTTTTTCTGATTTTTTCATTGACTTCCTCTTCTTTTGATTTCAGGAATGATTCAACTTCCTGCTTTCTTTTTTCCCTTCTCTCAGCATCAATTCTGTCCAGCTGCTCTTTAAAGCCGTTCATAACTTTAAGCTTTTCCTTCAGTTGGGCATTCACTTCGTTAAACTTCGCCTTCAATTCAGAGAATTTACTGAATGATTCTTGCTCTTCAATTTTCATCTTGTCAATTTCCGAAGAAAGTGCCAGTATCTGCTCATGCATTGATTGGCTTTGCCTTGCTTTTTCCTGTATAGATTCATGAGCGTCATTGGCTTCCATTTTGATTTTTCTGATTTCATGTGAGGAGTCATCAAGCTTTTTGTTGACTTCGAGCAGAACGCTTGCATTATCATATCTCTTCTTCAATTCCTTTATTTTCTTCATGACGGCCTGCTCTTTGTCAAATGGCATGGGCTCTGTCTCTATCTTGAATTCAAGCTTCTCAATTTCCTGCATTATCCTAGAAGGAGATTCTTTGATTTTTAATGATCTTGTAATTGATACTCTTCCTTTTTTAAGATCGCCAAATTTTTTTGATTGCTCGCTTGTACCTCTATTCAGGCTGTCCCTTTTTAGTTTCAGCTCCTTGACCTCTTTAGTTGCCAAGTCTCTCTTTGTCTTAGCTTCTTTTATTTTTTGTATTGACTCCCTTATCTTTTTTGAGCATTCCGCTTTCTTCCTGAACCAAGACTCTTTTTCGTTATCCAGCTCGTTTAGCAGTGCCCTTAATTTAGATACCTCTAACCTGCTTTTGCTCAGCTCTTCAACTAGCTGCTTCGCATTTAGCTGTGATGCCATGAACCTGATTAACTCTTTTTATAGTTTGAAATTGTGTTGATTCATAAATTTATCTAATAATTTATATTTTCCCATTAACCATAAAGGCTCATCAATTTGGAGCGGGTAAATGTCGGTATTTTCTAGTATATCTATCCAAGCTTTCTGAGTCCTATCTCTAAGTTCATCTGTTATTTTCCCATCAAATTTTTCATTAAAAACTATTTTAAGTGTCATTCTCGCTGTGTGCACGTCAATTGGTACAGGTATTTCTTCTATTCTTTTTAACTTTATTCCAACAGTGTCGTTTATCATCCTTAACCATAAAGATTTGATTTTATAGCCTCTTAAATAAGGAAAATCTTTTTTGTTTTTATCTAAGTAACCGCTTATTTTCACAGCATCAAAATCAAGATTTTTTAATAACTTGTATACGCTTCCATCATATTCTAGCAATTTTTTACTAATAGTAAACCATATCTTGGAATCTTTTTGTGGTCTTTGTTCATTAATGTCTTTAAATAATTTGACTAATGTTTCCATGCCATTTTCAACTACCATCTTTGGATTAAAAATCCACTTCCTTTTCGGGTTTACCCAGATATCATAACTTTGTTTCCATAATTTTACTGCATCCCTCATATAATCTAGAGCAACCGTTAAAGTCAAAAACATGAGTTGTTCTTCTGAACCTTGTTTCATCGCTGGTGGCAGGTTATATTCAGGAGGGAATTGAAAATCCTTAAAGACGCCATTCTTTTCTGAATAGTCTCTAAAGATAGTAAGAGCAATTTCACGAATTTTCCCTATATTTTTTATGTTTAGTGCGTTATGCATGTTTGCTTGTGTGATTTTTTAAATATTTTAATTGTTTTCCTATAGATAATCCTTTAAGGGGAATTTTATAGTTTTTTAACCCATTTAACAAATGTTTTCTGTATTTACTGCCTGCCAGAAAAATAAATTCATCTTTATTGATATTGTGCTTTTTTTCGAGTTCTTTAATAACTTTGATAGCCCATTCCTTTATTTCCTTTTGTTTCATTGTTGTTAATGTCAGATTATATGGCTCTATTTCATGCTCTAAATCCAAAAGGCCATATTTGGCTGAAAGTATGAAAATCTTATCTGGAGCTAAAGACAAAGCATATTTTAGGTTATATCTAAATAGTGGGCTGATGTACATATCTTGCGCTTTTGACTTAAATGACAATTTCTTACTTGCGCATGAAATTAAAACTATTTTAGCCATATGTTAAGTCTTATAGAGCCTTATATAAAATTTACTGCCTATCCAAACTATACCACTGCCCACTGGACATCTCCGCCTAAGATTTATAAAGCTAGAAATCTGCTAATTCTGAAAAAGAGAATACGCAAAACTTCCAAATAATGATTTTCGGCTTTCAGCACAAAAAATCAATTACGCAGTTTCGCTTAACATTCTCTTTTTCATAAGGCTCCAAAGTCTTTAGAAAACAAAAAACTTTGGAGGTTGTTTAAAATGAAATTTGAAAATGTTAAGATAGTAAAGATGGGTAATAAGTTTGGTATTTGGTTCTCTAAATTTTATTTTCCCAAAGGTAGTTTAGTACAAATCAAAGTTATCAAAGAAAATAAAGAAAAAATATTTCTAGCCAGATTTAACAAACTTATTACTCTAAGAAGAGATATGGAAAATTCTCTTAATTTAAAATACCAAGATTTAATCACAGTGGAATTAGATCAAATTAAAAATCTAGCAAGAACAAATGATTTATTTAAGGAAGATAAAATCGATATGTTATCTTTAACTCCAGAAAAAACCTCTAAATGTTATGAAATTGTTGTGACACAATTTGACAAAAATAATGAAACGTGGTTAAGAATCTGGTATTCTCATGAAAGAGGTTCTGGAAAGCAATTAGAAATAAAAAGATTTGTGAGTATAGAAATAATTGGAAGTTTGCTAGGTCAATATCAAGCGGAAGGTACAAAGCATAAGAATAATATCAAAAAATTCAAACTTGAATTCACAAACAAATTGTTAGAAGAACATAGGCAATTCTTGAACTCTCTGGCTAATTTAGGCATCTCGCAAGAAACAATAGAAATTATTTTTATCTACAACTCCCATAATATCTCTAATGAACAGGCAAACGACTATGTTGAGAAATTTAAGTCTGTAAGCAATCATGTGCTTAAAACCTATAGAAGTCAAAGTAAAGGAGTTGGTTACAGAATAGTTATCAGAAATACTTTATTGACAGAAATTATTCTTCATGGAATGGATAAAATTAGGAAACTGTTAGCTGATTCCGAGGAATATTCAATAGAGGAACAAAAATTAGCAGAATATTTCTTAGCAAAGTTATTGACTGGTGATGGAACTTTGGATGTCAGGTGCAATAGAAGGGATTTCCCTGATTTGAATATAAAAATAGTCGATGAAGATTTAGGTTACTTAAGTGATTATTATAAGATTCTAGGAAATGTTGGATTTCATCCTCGTGTAAATCAAAATAATATATTTGTAATATCTTCATGTAGCTTAAAGAATCTTTTATATCTTTACCAGATAGATGCTTTCAGGAATTCAAACAATAGGAATAAGCTAATCGTAGCTATAGCATTATGTTTAAAAGGCAGAAGATATTATACTTACTCACGATTTTTTGAATTATTAGATTGTGAGAGATTTAGCACTTCTTTAGTATCAAAAAATTTTCAACTCAAATCCAATATGTCCAGCGATTGGTTAAATAATAAAGTAAAAGAAAATCTTATTGTAAAAAATCAATACAATTCGTGGTCTTTAACTTTTGAAGGAAAAAATTTAGCTAGAACATTAAATCTTTGGAGACAAGACTACTTAAAGCTTAAAATATTGAAAAATAACGATGAGCCATTTGAATTATTGGAAGCACTAAAAATAAAAAAATTAAAGTGCTCAACCAAATAATGCACCCAAGCCCATCGCAGCCTGCTCTTCTGATTTCTTCTCCTCGGCTGCTTTCTTTCCATGGTCAGCCTTGGCTTCATGC
>CAZJBR010000011.1:0-7091 GCA_964544435.1 uncultured Methanosarcinales archaeon | reverse complement strand
GCGCCTTAGCCCTTGACTCGTCTACCTTCACATGGGCCGCCTCAAGCACCTTCTCGATTGATGCTTCTTCTATCTTCTGGCCTGCTTTGTGAAGCAACATAGCTGCGTATATATACTCCATTTTGTTCCTCCGTTAGTCTATTTTTTAATTTTACATTAAATTTATTGAATGTTTATTTTAATGTGATATTTATGTTTTAGTTATTTTTTGCTTTCTTGCATAACGCATTTAAATTTAATCTCCAAAAAATATAAAAAAATTAAACTTAATTCGGCTTTTTATCATGTTCTTCTATTGCCTTTTTATGAATCTCATTATAGATTTTTTCAACTTCCTTGACTTCTCTTTGCTTTTCCCTCATTTTTATGTTGGCTTCAAGCTCCTCCCTTGTAGGAGCCTTTATTTCAGATGATTCATCCTTTTCTATTTTTGGCCCTGCATGCGCTTCTGCACTTTTCTCATGCTCGATAACATCTATGTTTGCAGTTGTCATCAGGCTGAGCATCTGCCTTTCTGCCTTCCCCAACAGCAAGTCAACAATCTCTTTGTCAAATATATTTTGTGAGAGTCCAAGAGCTTTCGAGTCATTGTAGGCTTTTCCAATGAGCAGCCTTATGGTCTCTTTTGTCGGGTAGCTTGCATAATTTGCAAGGTTAAACGCCCATCTTGAGGCATTCGCCAGCCTGTTCTTATATTCAGTTTCATCAATCGAAAGCACATCTCTTTTGTAGATTAACCCGTTTTCAAAGACAGCCACCAAATCCAGGCCGACTTCCATTGGCTGCACGCCTAGTCTTGTCAGGATTTCAGCCACTTTCAGCTTTATCTTTTCTCCGGCCTTCACAACAACTGTATCCTCTTTTATAGCTACTTTTCCTCCTTCGACCCCTGACTTGATGCCGGCTAATGCCAATTCCCCTATAATCGGGCCCGGGGCAAATGACGTTGCGCCTTTGTTGACCATGATGTCCCTTGGCGCAGTCTGGCCTGCCTTTGCAGGAGCAGGGCTTTTGTTTTTCTGCAGCGTCTTGCTGAGCCTGAACGGGTTTTCTTTTGTGAATATCAAGGCAGGCATTCCGCCTAAGTATGCTTCGAGCTCCACAATGCCTTTTTTCTTGTCCTTTGTTTTTTCAAAAGCGAGCTTTATGAGCCTTCTTTTTGTCATTGTAAGGAAGAATTTTCCCCTCAATTGGGCTCTCATTGATTGGAGCTGAGGCGCCGGAAGATTTTCCATGTTGACAACGCCGATAATTGGGTAGTCATTAATCAGGCTTACCAATTCTTTTACAATCTCCTTCTTGTATTCCGCAACATGGGTTTGTATTGTTTCCGGCATTTTATTTTTGAAAATGTTTTATTGATTTTAATTGGCGCTCAATGGCTGTTGAGTCAAGATTTTATTGTGTCTTCTATTTAACTTCTTTAGCCACCTCTAATTTTTCTCCAACCTTCACTGGCTTGCCCATTGTCAGCTTGACATAAATTTCTCTTATGTTGTGCTTTTCATTAGGCAAAGCGTGCAGTAATGAGCTGTAAATGGTCAATGCATTTTCAGCTATATCATCGGGATTCATATCCTCTGAGCCTATGGCGCACTGGATTAACGGAGCGCTTTTCACACTTGTCCTTACAGTACGCTGAAGCTTTTCATACAGTGGCTTTAAGTTTGCGTTTGGAGGCACTACACATCCCGATTTCGGATTTGGCATCTTCCCTCTTGGGCCGAATACCCTTCCAAAGGCAGTTGCAACTTTGGGCATGATGTTTGCTTGTGCAATAAAGAAATCAAAACCGTTCGCAATCTTCTTTAATTCTTTCTTGTCCTTGTGCCTGTCAAAGCTATCTGACATTATTACAGAATCGCATACATTCTTGGCCTGCTCTTCAAGCTCAGCTCCCACCAAAGCGCAGACTTTTACCTTCCTTCCCCTCGAGTGCGGCAAAGTAACAAACAGGTCAATCTGATGCTCCTGCTTTTTTGGGTCAAGTCCTTTTAGATTTATGATCAAGTCATAGGTCTGCTTGAAGTTTCTTTGCTTAGAAATATCCTTTGTCTTTGCTAATGCTGATTGTATCTGCTCTTTGTCCATTTAAAGCCCTCCTACCAAAGTAGTAATGCGGGTAATAAATATGGGAGAGTTTGTGGGTTTTTAAAGGTATGTTTTTGAATCAGAAATAGAAAGTTTTATATTTTAACTAAGTATCAATATAATTATGTCATCAAAAATCAAATCTAAAATGAGAAAATTCAAAGTCCTTGTTGAGAAAGACGAATCTGGCTATTATGTGGCTGATGTGCCGGAATTACAGGGCTGCCACACTCAAGCCAAGAACAAAAAAGAACTTATGAAAAGAGTCAAGGAAGTAATAGAACTATGCTTGGAAGACAACAAGCCGGTTATAAGGAAAGTAGATATCCAAGAAATTGAAGTGCCACTCCATCCTAAACTAGTATTTGCTTAATACTTTTTCAAATTCTTTATTGTCAATTTGAATGTCCTTGGCAATTTTATTCAACAATTTAGGACCAATATCCTCTCCAGAATGTGATGGCACAGTAGTTTTTCTGCCATCAGAATGTGCAAAACGAAGATGACTGCCTTTTTGCCTAACAAATTCAAAGCCCAGTTCATTCAGAGCCTTGCAAACAGCTTTTACTGATTTAGATTTCATTTTATACGCTTAGGAGATACAATTTTGCATATAAATATTCTGAATTCAGATTCTGGTTACTTAACTTCTATTACCTGCATTAAAATCTCTTTTTCAGAAATCCCCAGAAGTCTGTTCTGGGTAACGGCGTTTCTGACTTCGTCGTCACCTCTTAATTTTATTACCTAAGCAGTTAAAGTCACACTAGTATTTAAACTTATATATTCTGAAGTATATAATAAAGAATATACTTAACTATTATAGAGTAAAAATAAATATTTACCATCATTGATGAGATAATTTGTAGAAACATAATTATCCACACCACTTGATTTATCAAACGTTAATACACCAAAACCTTAATTGAAAAGCTTTATAAATATTAGCCAACCTAACCTTTCTTAAGGGGTGCTTAATGAATCGTAAGAAAGCCCTAAATAAACTTCTGGCTTCGAAGAGATCCCAGACATTAATCCTTGGGCAGCAGTTAAGCAGGGAGAAGCAAACCAAAAAAGGAAATAATGCAGGCATTCTCAATATAGTTAACTCTCCTAAAGACCTTAAGCGATTAAGCAGAAAGCAGATAAATATACTTGCCCATGAAGTAAGGCAGAAGATTCTCGAAGTTGTGTCCAAAAACGGCGGACATCTTGGCGGGCCTCTTGGAGCAGTTGAATTGACGCTTGCAGTGCATCAGGTTTATGATGCCCCTTCAGATAAGATAATCATTGACACGGGCCATCAAAGCTATCCACACAAGCTTGTAACAGGAAGAAGGGATGCTTTTCACACTTTAAGGCAGTATAACGGCGTTTGCGGCTTCTGCAACATCCATGAATCTGAGTATGATGTTTTTGGTGCAGGGCATGCTTCAACCGCTATATCAGCATCATTGGGGATTGCCAAAGCAAGGGACTTTAAAAAAGAAAATCACAAGGTTGTCTGCATAGTCGGGGACGGCGCAATTACAGCGGGATTGGCTTTTGAAGGATTGAATAACACAGGCGCTTCTAAAACAGACATTTTGGTCATTTTAAACGACAACAGGATGAGCATCTCTCAAAATGTAGGGGCAATTTCAAATCATCTTAATAAGATTGTTTTGTATCCAGGTTATTTCGCCCTTAGAAAAAAAGTGGGAGATTTTCTCAGAAAGATTCCTGGACTTAGCGAAGAAAAAGTCACAAGGCTCGGCATGGTGGAAGAAAGGCTTAGGACAATAGCAACCCAAGGCTTGTTTTTTGAGGCATTGGGGTTTCAATACTATGGCCCAATTGACGGGCATAATTTTGATGAACTTATTCCTGCTTTGCAGAATGTTAAGAATTTGAAAGGTCCTGTGCTGTTGCATGTAAAAACAGAGAAAGGAAAGGGATACCAATTTGCCGAGAAGGACATTGACAAGTTCCACGGAATGCCGCCTTTTGACCCAATCAACGGGCAAAAATACGTGACAACAACCAAAATCAGTTACACGGACGCGTTTGCAAACGCCTTGATAAGGATTGCCGAGGAAGACAGCAGGATTGTAGCTATAACAGCAGCAATGAAATCCGGCACAGGCTTAAACAAATTTGAAAAGCATTTTCCGGAAAGGACGATTGATGTCGGGATAGCAGAGCAGCACGCCGTAACATTTGCAGCAGGCTTGGCTATCTCAGGCATGAAGCCGGTTTGCGCAATCTACTCAACTTTCCTGCAGAGAGCTTATGATCAGATAGTTCATGATGTTTGCTTGCAAAACCTGGGAGTTGTTTTTGCATTGGACAGAGCCGGATTAGTTGGAGATGATGGGCCTACACACAATGGCGCACTGGACATTGCCTACTTAATGTCAATTCCGAACATGACGATAATGGTCCCTAAGAATGAAAATGAGCTGCAGCACATGCTTTACACAGCCACTTTGATGGGCGGGCCATGCGCCTTGAGATACCCAAGAGGATCTGTGATAGGGGTAGGTCTTGATCCTGAGCTGAAAGCGCTTGAAATAGGGAAAGGGGAAGTGATCAAAGAAGGCAAGGATTTGCTAATTTTGGGAGTCGGCCCGATTGTATACGATGCAATCAGTGCAGCAGAAGAGCTCAAATGCAATGCAGCCGTCATTAACGCACGATTTGCCAAGCCGCTTGACTTCAAGCTGATATTAAAATACGCCAAAAAGATAAAAAAAATAATCACGCTGGAAGAAGGAACAGTCAAAGGAGGGTTTGGAACTGCAGTTATTGAGCTGTTGGAAGACAATGGATTAAAGGCTGATGTGAGAAGGATAGGTATTCCTGACAGGTTCATAGAGCACGGCAAGCCCGACATACAGAAAAAATTGGCTGGAATTGACAAGGCAAGCATAAAGGAAGTAATTGCTAAAATGCTGAATAAGAGATGATTTTTATTTATTTTATTTTAAAATATATTATTGCTGTCCGCGCCTTATTGTAAAAGGCAAGAAGAACTAAAAATATAAGTTGAAAGATAGCTTTAACAAAAACAGTATTGAAACGCGTTAACGATTAAACATTAAAAAAATGAATAACAATTAAGATAATCAAAATAAAATGCCGCACATACTGCAGCCCAAGATGAAGAAGGGGGAATGCCCGCATGCCCAGGAAATCAAGATTACAGAATCAAGCAAGACAGAATGTGAAGTGTGCAAGGACAGGGAGCATTTGCGAATCTGCACATCCTGCGGCAAAGTCTTTTGTTGTGAGTCCCACAACGCCCATGACACAGAGCATTTCAAGAAAACAGGGCATCCTATAATAAAGACAGCCCATTGTGATTATGATTTTATTTGGTGCTATAAGTGCGAGGCTTATTTGGTTTGAAAGTTTTTTATATTTTTGAATTAAATTTTAATGGCAAAAATAAAATAATGCGTTGTCAATGAAATAACAACATAAACGCCAACATTAAATTCACATTAATAAAAACATAACAAAAACCAATATGAAAATTCAATTATAAAAAATCATTAATAAAAATCAATAAAAAATTCAAAAAATAAATCAGAATAAAATAAAATGTTTCAGAGAAGAAAATCCCGCAAAATTAAAGTCGGCAAATTATACATCGGAGGAGATTCTCCTGTAACGGTCCAGTCAATGACGACAACCGATACGACCAATGCAAAAGCAACAATTGAGCAGATTCACGGATTGGAAGAAGTAGGATGCGACATAATAAGGGTGAGCGCTCCGACAATGGAAGCTGCAAAAGCTCTGAAAGAGATAAAAGAAAACATAAGCATACCTTTGGTTGTTGACATACATTTTGACTACAGGATTGCTCTGGAGGCTGTCAAGTATGTCGACAAGCTGAGAATTAACCCAGGGAATATAGGAAGCGCTGACAAGGTGCAGCAAGTAGTCAATGCCTGCAAGAATTACAAAGTTCCGATGAGAATTGGAGTTAATCTTGGCTCGCTCGAGAAGGATTTGTTTGATAAGCATGGCTATGCGCCTGAAGCGATGGTCGAAAGCGCAATGCGCCATTTGAAAATTCTTGAAGAGCTTGACTTTTATGACACGATTATTTCTCTGAAGGCTTCTGATGTGCCGAGAATGGCGCAAGCTTACAGATTGTTTGCGCAAAAAACCGATTATCCGCTGCACCTTGGCGTTACAGAGGCAGGAAGCAGGATTCCGGGAACTGTAAAATCTGCCATGGGTATTGGTATGCTGCTTTCCGAAGGCATAGGAGACACAATAAGGATTTCGCTTTCAGAAGATCCAAAGGAGGAAGTAAAGGTCGGAAAACTAATATTAAGGGCTCTTGGCTTAAGAAATGAAGGAGTGCAGGTCACAAGCTGCCCCACTTGCGCAAGAACAGAAGTAAATGTCATAAAGCTGGTTGAGCAGCTGGAAAACGCAACAGAGAAAATAAAAAAGCCGATTAAGGTGGCTGTGATGGGGTGCGCTGTCAACGGTCCCGGTGAATCAAGAAAGGCAGACTTAGGAATTGTAGGCGCGCCAGGAAACCACCTGCTTTACAAGGAAGGCAAGATTGTAAAAAGAGTAAATGACAATGAAATTTATGAAGTTCTTTTGAGTGAAATCAATCAGATGGCCACTAAATGACATCGACTATTATAAGTTTTATTAGTGAATTTTTTACTCAGATTGTAGCTGGAATTATTTTATTAATAATTGAGAAATGGTTATTTGATAAATATTTCAAAAAATTAAGAGTAAAAAAATATTAATGTCTCACCAAAACTTTCTTTCTCTTATTCAACGGCTCAATAACCAAAGTATCAAAAACCGTAACATTTAAATAACAGTTGTTATTTTTATAATACAAATGTTACAAAGAAAAGACAAAGGCAAGATATTATTTTTCAGGGAAAGCATATTCAGGGTAGCAGAGCTTATATTTAATTTCCCCAACAAGACTTTTCATATAAGGATGCTTGAAAAAGATACTGGGTTTTCCACAA
>CAZJBR010000010.1:9449-11261 GCA_964544435.1 uncultured Methanosarcinales archaeon | reverse complement strand
AACATTTTCGGTGTTCCAAAAACCATTGGTTTTTGAGAACTGCGTAATTGATTTTTGTGTCAAAGACCGAAAATCATTATTTGGCAGTTTTGCGTGTTCTCTTTTTCTATTTTTAGATGTCAAATGGGTTTAAATACCCTGCGTCAGGAGATGTCCAGTGGTCAGAAACTATTATATATCCCCATACACAACTCATACTAATGCAACAAATACATTATAAGCCATTAAAGCACATTCTTGTATGCGCAAATGAAAGAGAAATTGGAAAAGATTGCTGCTCGCATGTGAAAGGCTATGAAATATTCAGAGAACTGAAGGATTGGGTTAAAGCCAATGGCCTGGCGTCTTCTGTTTGGGTCACAAGGACAGGCTGCTTGGGATTCTGCAACAATGTGGGCGCAACTATTGTAGTCTATCCCGAGCAATTGTGGTTCAAGGAAGTGAAAAAGGAAGAAATTGAAAAAATAAAGAGCCTTGTTCTTGAGTCTGTTAAACAAACTTTATAAATCTTATATCTTTTCAATGTTTATAAGGGCCTGTAGTTCAGTCTGGTAGCTGCCAATGATTATTGGCTCGCTGGACAATTAGAATGCTCGACTGATAATCTAGCTAAACTAGATCGATTCGAGTGGTCGACAGTTCAAATCTGTCCAGGCCCATTCTTTAATTCTTGTCAATACTAATTATTATATCGGAAAATCTTTCTGAAAAATATCTGTGCAAATTCCAAATTTTAATAAAAATTTTATTTACCACCACAAAGTTTAAATATAAGTTATTATTTTAAAATAGCAACACTTTGTTTATTGTCAAAAGAGCTAAAATAAAGGAGGGTGCATCATGAATTTTAAAAAAAGGTATCTGGTTGTTCTGCTTATACTTTCTGTTTTCTTGCTGAGTGGCTGCGAAGTCTACCAAACTCTTTATGGGACTTCTCCAAAAGAAGCCGCTCCCAAAGAAACCGGTGGAAAAGTTATAAGAGTCGAATCCAAGGAACCTGCGGCTCTTGCTGAACAAGCTTATGCATCAGCCACGCCAACAATGCACGATCCATTCAAGACAGGCTCAAACCCATTAGGGCCTTTTGACAAGGGCAGAGAGCTTGGCTTCACATTGGGACAATGGCTTTCTGCAAGCGGCATCGGCATTTACAGCGTCAATGACGGCAATGCAGAGCTGGAGCTTTCTTTCAAAAATCTTGTTCCCAAAGGAATTTACACAGTTTGGTGCTCCAGAATAAAACTACCCCCTGAGCCAAACATAGTGGACAAGCCTTGCGGGGCTGAAGACGGCTCGGAAAACAGCTTCACTTCAGACGAGAAAGGATCTGCTTCATTCTCCTTAAAGCTTAAGCCTCTCGAAGCAAGCACAAAAGAAACAGCATCTGTAATTGCTGTTGCTTACCATAGCGACGGCAAGACTTATGGCGCAAGCCCGGGAGATTTTGGTCTGAACAGCCATGTGCAGATACTCTTCCTGATGCCAATCCCAGCAGGCAATGCGACAAAGTTTGAAGTTCCTATTAAATTTATGAACCATTTAGATGCTGGTTTGCCTGAACAGGACGTTTTCATCGAGTCAGAGGAGGCAATGGAAGAGAAGGAAGAGCAACCACCTTTCACGCAAACTCCCGTTACAGGTGAAATCGTAAAGGAAGAACTGCCTAAAGAAGAGCCAAAAACAGAAGAAATAGAAAAGAAGGAGGTATATCATGAAAAGTCCACGGAAAAGCCAGTGGTTATTATAGTTCAGGAAACAGAGCTTGTAAGCCTGGTGCCAAATGCAGAAGACCTTGACAAGAACACAAATTTG
>CAZJBR010000010.1:2638-9439 GCA_964544435.1 uncultured Methanosarcinales archaeon | reverse complement strand
TGTCACAGCTTCAGACGGGGAAGCAACAACATCAAGGGACGTTTTGATAATTGTAAACAAGAAGGAAGAATCTCCAACAATTGACAGCTCGAAGCCTATCGAAAGCGGCCTTGAGGCTGATGAAACACAATCTGTTGATTTCAGCGTTGAAGCCAGCGACCTTAATAAAGACCCGCTGTCTTTTTCATGGAAGCTTGACGGAGTTGAGTCAGGCACGGATGGCAAATATTCTTATCAGACAACCTATGACGATGCAGGCACGCATACTGTCAAAGTCGAAGTTTCTGATGGCTTCTCAAGCACAAGCAAAATATGGTCTATTAACGTTAAGAATGTTAACAGAAAGCCTGTACTTGAAGATATAGATGATATGGAAGTCAAAGAAACAGACAAAGTTATGATTACTGCATTGGCTACAGACGACGATAAGGATTCAATAACTTATTCAATCAGCGATAAACTGTTCATGCAGGAAGATAATATATTCACATGGCAAACTGATTATGATAGCGCGGGTACATATGAAATTACTGTAAGCGCATCAGATGGGCAGGACACAACCTCAAAGACATTCATGCTAAATGTTGAAAACGTCAATAGGCCGCCTGTTATAACAGACATAGTCCAGAAGAAATAATTTTTTATATTTTCTTTTTTAGAGTTGGGGGACACATGAATAAAAGGATTTGGTTATTGGTAATTATACTTTTTGCATTCTCATATATTGCGCATCCCATATCAAATTTCACTGTTCAAGAAACAGAAAAATTAACCTTGGAGCCTAATGCGGTTGATCCAGATGCAGACAGCCTTATCATAAAATACGGGCATCCGCTTGACCATAATGGCGAATGGCAGACCGATTATGGGGATGCGGGCGAATACAAGACTACAATAACAGTTTCTGACGGCGTTACAAGCGCGTCCAAGGATGTTCTGATAATAGTCACAAAAAAGGAAGAACAGCCTAGAATAAAATCGTATTCTCCGGAACAGGATCTTTTGAGCATTAATGAGGCGGAGTCAATTAACTTTAAGGTTCTGGCCACAGACTTAAACAAGGATGAGTTGAGCTATGAATGGCGTTTAGATGATAAAAAATTAGGAGAAGGAGAAGAGTTTTCTTATGACACTAGTTACGATGATGCCGGCAATCATAAAGTATTTGTTTCGGTGTCGGACGGGACAAGTAAAGCAAGCAGAGAATGGGATGTTGATGTGGCAGATGTTGATGTGGAAAGCCTGCTGGATGGCATACAAGATATTACTGCAAATGAAAACGATGTTGTAAGCCTCAATCTTCCGGATTTTGAGAAATATGGTTTAGATTATTCAATATCAGAGCCTGTTGGAAATAAAAATGAATGGAAAACATCATATTCAGATGCTGGCAGCCATAAAATTGCAATACATGCCGAGGGAAAAGGATTAAGCAAAGATAAAAATGTAACGGTTGTCGTGAATAATGTTGACAGGCCGCTGGCCTTTGACGAGATAGGCAACAAAATTGTAGATGAGAATGAAGAGCTTAAACTAACTTTGAATGCCAACGACCCTGACGGTGACGAAATAACTTACAATGCCTACAGCATGCCGGAGGGCGCAGCATTAAATGGAAGTGTGTTTACATGGAAGCCGAGCTATGACACCGTCAAGAAAGAGGGATTTATGGATAGAATGCTGAACCAGTTTGGAATACTTAACAGGAACTTTTATGTGCAATTCACAGCATCTTCAAATGACGAGAAAATCATCCATAATGTAGTCATAACCGTTAAGGACTCCAATAGGCCGCCTGTGCTTGAGGATATTGAGCCAGTAAATATAAGCGAGGGGGATACTTTAAAAATAGCGCCGAAAGCGTATGATTTGGATGGCGATAAGGTGAAGCTGAGCTACTCTGGATTTATAAATGCAGACACTTTCAAATCAGACTTTGGCGATGCTGGAACTTATGATGTAAAAGTTACTGCAAGCGACGGCTCTCTTGAGACTTCAAAGTTTGTGGAAATAAACATACAGCATGTCAACAGGCATCCCATATTCAAGCATATATCGAACATAAAGGCAAGAGAAGGAGACGGCATAGCAATACTCCTTAATGCCGAAGATCCTGATGGGGACGAGATTACATTTTTGATTGACAATCCCCCTGATGGCTCATCCCTTGAAAAAAATGCATTTTTGTGGACGCCTGATTTCAGCACAGCAAGCAAGGGAGAGACTGCAAAGATTGATCTGGTGTTTGTGGCTAATGACGGGGAAGCAGAGACAAGGCAGATAGCGAAAGCTGAAATAACTGATAAGAACAGGCCTCCAGTCATTTTGAATGCCAGCAAAACAGTTGCCGCAAAGGTAAATAAGCCGGTTCTTCTATTCATTAAAGCGATTGATGAAGACCAGGATAGCTTGAGCTACACGTGGGACTTCGGCTTTTTGCAGAAATACGAAGCAACTTCAATGCATCAGCGAATATTCACGACAAGAGGCTCTAAAGTTGTTAAAGTGACTGTAAGCGACGGCATAGATGAAGTCGAGCAGACAATAAACGTGAATGTGATTTGAGATTTCCCAAGCAAACTTTATAAACAAGCTTTCCTTTTTCCGGCTTATGCCAAAATCCATAAAGCTTGACGATGAGTTTGACAGCGCTGTTCTGAATATCGCGTTGGACACTTTAAAGATTGGGAAGCAGGCTTTAATTTTTGTGAACACAAAGAAGTCAGCAGAGAAAACCGCAGAGGAAGTGTCAAAGAAAATAAAAACCGAAAATGACGCTTTGAAAGCCTTGGCTGATGACGCATTGAATGTGCTCTCAAGGCCCACAAAGCAGTGCGAGAGGCTCGCATTTTGCCTGAAAAAGGGAATTGCATTCCATCATGCCGGCCTAACACAGCAGCAGAAAACCATCATAGAAGATAATTTCAGGAGCGGAGCAGTAAAAATAATATGCTCCACACCGACTCTTGCATATGGTGTTGACACTCCAGCTTATAGGTCAATAATCAAAGATTTAAAAAGATATACAGTGCATGGATTGGCATGGATTCCAGTGCTGGATTACATGCAGATGTCGGGCAGGGCGGGCAGGCCGAATTACGACAATGAAGGGCAGTCCATTGCAATCGCGCTGACAAACTCCGAGAAGGAAAAAATAGAGGAGAAATACCTGAATGGCGATCCGGAAGATATCTACTCTAAGCTTGCTGTTGAGCCGGTTCTAAGGACGTATGTACTGTCGTTGATAGCTGCCAATTTCGCCACATCAAAAAAACAGCTTTTTGATTTTTTTGACAAGACTTTTTATGCGCACCAGTTCAAGGATTTAAGAAGGCTGCACGCGACAATATCCAAAGTTTTGGACATGCTTGACGAGTGGGAGTTCATAATGCGCTCTGGGGATGATTTCGCCAGCGCTGACGAGATGGATGATGAGAAGCTCAAGCCAACCTTAATAGGCAAGAGAATTGCTGAGCTCTATATAGACCCTTTAACTGCCAACTTCATAATAAAGTGCATGCAGAACGCATCTGATAAAAAAATCGAATCTTTCTCGTTCCTGCAGATGGTAGCCCACACTCTTGAGATAAGGCCGATGCTTAAAGTCGGGATAAGGGAATATGACAAAGTGCAGGAGTCGATGCTGCGGTTCAGCAGCCTGCTGCTTGAAAACGAGCCTTCAATGTACGAGCCCGAGTATGAAGATTTTTTGAATTCTGTGAAAACTGCGCTGATGCTGAACCACTGGATAAGCGAGCAGGACGAGGAATTCTTGCTGGAAGAATACAACATAAGGCCAGGCGAATTAAGAATGAAGCTGGAAATCACTGATTGGCTGCTCTACGCAGCAGAGGAAATAAGCCGGATAATGCACTACCAGTCCCTGATTAAGGAAATTGTGAAGCTGAGGCTAAGGCTGAAATATGGTGTCAAGGAAGAATTATTGCCCTTAGTCAGGCTTGAAAACATCGGAAGGGCAAGGGCAAGGCTTTTGTTTAGGAACAGGATTAGGGACATAAAAGACCTAAAGAATGCTGATCTGTCAACATTAATCAAGCTTTTAGGAGAAAAAGTGGCATTGGGCGTCAAAAAACAGCTCGGCCAGGAGCATACAGAAGTTCCGGAAAACAAGAGAAAAGGACAGATAAGCCTCAAAGACTGGGGAGAATGATTATTTTTATTTATTTTTTCCTAAATGTATAATTTAAATCGTTATTGGATTTTTTGTTGGGTTATATTTATTGAATTTCAAATCCACTTCGCAATTCTTGTACTAGCCCTAGCTGTTGGCACACACGCTCTGGCTCGCCATTCATAACAAAACTTTATAAATTGTTTTATTTATCTTTAAACTATGCCCCTGTAGTATAACGGACCAGAACGTGAGGTTGCGGTTGTGATACGGCGAGCCTGCTCATTATTTGCAGGCTGCCTAGCAGTCACCTTAAGGTCGGGGTTCAATAATGAGGGCATTGCACCTTTTTTGAAAATCCCCGCAGGGGCATCAAATTTAATTGAATAAAGAATGAAACAAACAAATCAAGGATTTAGAATTATTCTAACTAAAAAAGAATTCAAAAATCTAGACGATTTTGACTTTCTTGATAAAATATTTCAATTTAATTATTCAAAGAATTACAATACCTTAAATAATAATCAGAAAGCTCTTCATAATTGGTGGATAATAAGCGGAGATGTTGAGAATGGTGGATTTATTCAATATTTTGAAAATACTAAAGGAGAATTCAATTATGATGGACTTGTAGCATTAAAATTAATTGGAGATTTAAAAATGCATAAGATTTTCTCTGACGCTGTAAAAATTTTTGAGAAAAATAGAAAACACTTTACAACTGTACCTTATCCTGGACCTTTAAAAAAATCTGAAGCTAAAAAGTTAGAAAAACTTGATTCAAAATTCTTTAAACAATCAGAAAAAACAGAAAAATTACTTGCTGGGTTTGTAAGAGAAACTATTGGGGATTTTGCGATCTTAAACATATAAATATAAAAAGAGTTCCCTTAGTTTTAACAAAAGTATGTCTTTCCGCAGAGGCATAATTTTAGCAAAATCTTTATAATCCTATACTAAAAACTAAAACTTAATGATTAAAGGTCACAGAATAGAAAGGAAGATTAGCATAGACAAATTCTTGGATATTATCAAAAACTATAAAGAAGAGCAGATTACAACAACCGAGCATACATTTTTCCGTCTGAACGAGGAAGAAAGAAAGATTTTTAAAGAATCTATGCTTAAGGAGTATTTAACCAGCAAAGTGCCTATTTTGGTAGGTATACAATACAATCTCAATTATGCTGTGTTTTATGACTATGGCAAGCAAAAAGCGTTAAGAATTATAATTGATATAAAGCCAGACAAGATTAAAATAGTTACTTTTTATTTGCCAGAAAAAAGCGAAATGCCTAGAATATAACAATGGTACAAAAAAAATTAGAAGGAAAAGGGGAAGTAGATTACGATTACGAAAATGATATTCTATTCTTTAAGCTGAAAGGAAGGCAGTATGACAAATCAATAGAATTATTAGATAATTTGGTTGTTGATGTTGATAAAGAAGGATTTTTAGTTGGAATTCAAATGTTTGATGCTTCTGAATATCTTAACATTGACAAAAAGAGTTTATTAAAAATCCCAAATTGGCAATTTACAATTAATGTGCATGAGAACATAATAGAAATTAGATTAGTATTCCAAGTAAAGATAAGAAACAAGATTGTTGAGAAAAACCCAATAATTGCACAGCAAATAAACCAGAAATTGCCTGATTCTACATTAGTTTGTGAAGCAGTCGTCTAATCACATCAAACTATGCCCCAAAAGTATACTTTTTACCAACAACCCCGCAGGGGCATTATAATCCTTATTCATACCTTAAAGCGTCCACTGGCTTCAGCTTTGATGCCCTGTGGGCAGGAATAGCACCTGCAATCATTCCTATGCTTATGGAAAATTGACCCAATCAGATCTTGTGAAAAATACTGGGCTTTCAAAAGTCAAAGTCCACAGGATAGTAAAAAGACTTGAGTCGCTTGGGATAGTAAAAAAATATCCTTATGGCCTTACCAATAAGATAAAACTTGAAAGAATACTGGATAACTGATGATTCTTTCAAAAAGATTTAAATATTTTAAATATATGCCTACCATATCATGAAAAAAATAATGTTTTTGGCATTTCTATCTGCACTCGTTATACTGGCTGCATGCAACACGCAAAATAATCCGAACAAACCAATTCCCTGCATTGAGGAAGCGAAACTATGCCCCGACGGCTCTTATGTTGGAAGAGTGCCGCCGGATTGCGAGTTTGCTGAGTGCCCCAAAAACGAAAACACCACAAGATGCAATTACGAAATTGGCGAAAACAGGAAATATGTCAGCAAAAGTCCTGACGAATGCTCAAGAATACGCTTTGTGTGCGAGCAGGCAATGGAGTATTTTGAAGATGATTGCGGCTGCGGCTGCAAGAAGCAAGAAAGTGAATTGCAGCAAAATTATTGCACTCCCGAGCAGAAAAAGGCAGATGTGTGCATTGAGATTTACAAGCCAGTATGTGGCTGGTCTGACCCGGAAAAGATACAATGCATAAGATACCCCTGCGCCCGGACATTCAGCAACAGCTGCTATGCCTGCGCTGATGAAAATGTACTATACTGGACAGAAGGGGAATGTCCAAAATAAGCCATTGAGCAAACTTGAAACTTTATTTATAGCTGAATACCTTTTCTTTTGGAAAGCGCAGTTTTGGATTTGGCTTGTCTTTAGCATACCCTATTG
>CAZJBR010000010.1:0-2628 GCA_964544435.1 uncultured Methanosarcinales archaeon | reverse complement strand
TGGGCATAACGCCGTAGGGACTATGTTATCTGGCAAGTTGAGGATATTAGAGTACTCTTTTGGATCAAACCCTTCCATCGGACATGAATCAAATCCCAGGAACTTAGCGCCATTCAAGGCATTTCCCAGAGCAAGGTAAGTTTGTCTTTGGGCCCATGCCAATTTCTGATTCCTATCCAAGCCCTTCTCGAAATTTTTCATCATATCTATGGGCTGTTTTATCTCGCTTGGCTTGGCTCCGTTGCCAATCATCAATTTTTCTAGATCTTCAATGTTTGCTAAAATGTCAGTGTTGGCGCAAAAAATCAGAAGATGGGAGCAGGAAGTTATCTGAGGCTGATTCCAGGACGCTCCAGATAGTCTTTCCTTTGTAGCCTGATCAGTTACAATTTGAACAACCCATGGCTGTATATTGAAAGAAGACGGCGCATATCTTATAATTTCAAGAAGCGTGTCTACTTTTGATTCCGGCAACTTTCTTTTGTCAAATAGCTTTGTTGCATACCTTTCCATGACTATTTTGTCAAATTTCATTCACATCACCTTTGTTTAATATTAATGCAGGCCGGGAAAAAAGAGGGAAATCCCAGCCTGAATTCTAATTTGGCCTTCTGAAATGATTTTTACTCTTTTTCCAATTGTTTTATCCTTTCTCCAACTCCTTTGGCTTCCTTCTCAAGAGACTGCTTGTACTCCTTCAGCATCTCAGTTTTCTCTTCCTTTGTGAAGAAGCTCCTTGAGCTGCAGCATCCGCACGTTTCCATTTTCAGCACCTCCTGCCTTGTATCGGGCATACGATATTGGAATCTCAGCTTATATTTAAATATATCGGTTATACGACATATACATTAAAACCCACAAAACAATATAAATATAGGGCATTATTTTATTTCACTATGAGAGACTGCTGCGATATGAGGGGTTTTCTGAGCTTTATAGTTCTAAGGCTTATAAGCAAAAAGAACATGTCAGGAGAAGATATAAGGGAGGAACTGAAAAAAAGGAAAGGAACCAAGCCAAGCCCAGGCACAATCTATCCTGTTCTGAAAGCCTTAAGCAGCAGCGGTTTTATAGAGGAAATTTCAAGCAAAGGCAAGGTCAAGAAATACAAATTGACAGCAAAAGGCAAAAAAGAGCTGAAAGTTGCCACAATCAAATTCTGCTCAATATTTTACGACATGAAGGACGAATTCGGCAGGCACTGCTGATTAGGCAATATTTAAATTAAATTGAAAGTTTCTGCTTTCCATGCCAAAATACAAGCTTGTTTGCTTCGACGTTGACGGAACTTTGATAGACAACCTGACATTCTCATGGCAGATTTTCCATGACTACTTTCAGACCGACAAGCACAGGCGCGAAGATGCAAGGAACAAATTCTTTAATGGCGAGATAACCTATTTGCAGTGGGCTGAGCACGACATTAACTTATGGAAGGAAAAAAATGCAAAAAAGGAAGATTTCTTCAAGGCGATAAATCATTTAAAGCTTATGGAAGGCGCAATGGAAACTTTAGCAGAACTTAAGAAAAGAAAGCTCAAGCTTGCAATCATCTCAGGCTCGTTAAATGTCATCCTTGAGAAATTCATTCCTAACTACGGGGAATTCTTCGATGATGTTTTCCTCAGCAGGATTTATTTTGGCAAGGACGGTGACATAAGCGAGGTCGAAGCTACAGAATTTGACATGGACGCGAAGGCGCTTGCATTGAAGAAGATTGCAGAAAGGGAAAAAATCAGCCTTAAAGAATGCGTTTTTGTCGGAGACTACCTGAATGATTTGAAAATCATAAAGGAAGCTGGATTGGGAATAGCGTTTAACTGCAGCTATGACGAACTGAAGAAGGCCGCTGATGTTGTAATTGAGAAAAAGGACTTGAGGGAGATTTTGAGGTATGTGATTTAGTATTTACTTATGGAATTACGAACGATCTTAAAAATAAACAAAATCTTATTCTATCCTTGATGTTATCTGGCCAACATTATTGTGTTGTATGCTCGTATCAATAATTGTGTAAGTTACATTTGCCTGCCCATTGTATTTTGAGCCGGCATTCGCACAAGTCAACGTGTATGTTGCGGCTGCTCCGTTCGCAAGAGTTCCCTGACTGCCAAGCGCTGTACATTGAAGTGCCTTAATAGCATCAACAGTTACATCGTAGCCTAATGTGTTTTGAACCCTTAAAACAAGCTGTGTTGCGGTAGCTTTGTGGTCTATACATGACAATCCGGACTGCAAAACACATTTAGCAGGCAAGAACTTGTCAGGGCTTAAAACGCCGAAATAAGCAAGCGCGCCTACAGCCACCAAAACTACCAGTATGGCCCAGCCATAGGTCATCAGGAACTCCAATGCTGCCTGGGCTCTCCTTGATTTTGCGTTTATCATAACTTCACCTCTTGTTTTTAACCTTCAATCTTGGTATTTAGATTGCCATAAGCTGTTTTTGTAAAATTCCCGGCTGCAAAACGCATTTTTCAGGCAGGAATTTCTCAGGGCTTAAAACGCCGAAATAGGCAAGGGCTGCTATTGCTGCAAGAACAACCAGAATGGCCCAGCCATATGTCATCAGGAATTCCATTGCAGCTTGAGCTTTATTATTGAATATTTTAGAAATCTTCATCAATC
>CAZJBR010000009.1:1917-11349 GCA_964544435.1 uncultured Methanosarcinales archaeon | reverse complement strand
ATTTTTCTCGTTAGGCGAATGGAAAAATCTTGTTATTGGCTATATTTTCCTTCAATTAACTGTACTGGTAGACCATATTGACGGAGCAATTGCGAGGTATACAAACAACCAGACAATTGTAGGAAGCTGGTATGACAAGTTTGGCAACAAAATCCACAAATTCCTGTTTGTTTTTGGAGTTTCGCTTGGTGTATACAGAATGGCCAATAATGCTTTTTATTTGATGTTGGGGAATGTGGCAGGATTTATGTGGATATTCTCATTATACATATCCGAGACAAAAAGGTTCTTCTTTAAATTCAAAGAAGATACTACAATGTTTAAGGAATCAAAGTACAAAACTTTTTTTCCTTTTACACTGCTTATGACGAATATTTTTGGGCTGTTAGTTCTTTTTAACAAACCTATTTGGGCACTATGGTTTGTGATAATAGCCAGCTTCAATGCATTTCAGCAAATTTACACTGCAACAAAAAAGTGGGCAAAAGAGAATTATAGCCAGCTCAAGCTTTGAAAGAATCTATTGTTTTTTTAAGTCCTTCCTTAAGCTCAACTTTTGGCTCCCATTTCAATTCTTTTCTTGCTTTTGTTATGTCGGGGCACCTTACATGAGGATCATCAAGAGGAAGCTGCTTAAAGACTATCTTACTTTTGCTTTTTGTCAATTCCTTGATTAGCTCTGCAAACTCAAGAATTGTGTGCTCTTCCGGGTTTCCTATGTTTACAGGATCATTTATATTTGACATCATCAGATTGTATATGCCTTCCACCAAATCGCTTACATAGCAGAAGCTTCTTGTCTGTTTGCCGTCACCGTAAACCGTGATTGGCGCATTTTTCAATGCCTGGGTTATAAAATTTGGCACTACTCTTCCATCGTATTTCCTCATCTTGGGGCCGTATGTGTTATGGCAAAAGATACCATTGCCTGCTATAAAATTTTCAGTATCAGGCACGGAAAAATCATATACGTACTTCGTAGTATTGATTTTCTTAATATTCCTGACCCAAGCCCATACTAAACTACCTGTCTTACGTGCTGTCAATTTTTGACTAATTGCCCTATCCCAGTTTAGTATATTGAAATCTGACAGTTCACATATTGTAAGTCTATAAAACGGAAAATACCTATCTCCATACTTTTTCTTGTACTTTGTCTTATACCTGCCAAAAGATGCGACTATACCAAATCTTAACAATAACATAAGCAAGTCATTGGCAAATTTCTCAAACTTTGTATCAAAGCAGAGTTCCTTTCCTAGTTTTTTACCGCTGTGAGTGCCATCGCCATCCTTATAGCCCTCTAAAAAATATTTTACTTTTGATAGGGGCAGCTGAAAAATCCATGATGGGATTCTGATATCCTCCTTTTTATTTTCTCTTATGACTTTAAGAACATCCCTAAAAATTAGATATAACAATTTCGAGTGTATGTAGATAGATGATGATTTATTAGATTCTGCTTTTCTCTTAACTACATGAACCTTAAATTTAGACCCTAATATTTGACTCGCTTTTTCTAAGTTATTATCATCTGAAGAGAAGGCTATAGAATAAGTTTTATTTTCTTTATAACTACTGCTTCCTTCAGCCAAATAAAGCCCCATCAGCCATAAAACATCATGATTCACTTTAATTTTTGATGGTAAATAAATATGCGCCCCTGCTTTGTACACCCTTATTTTCGCTTTGCCCACAGGAGTTAAACCGAGTTTTTTGAATATATAAAGCGGTAAGTGTAATTGTTTTCGGTATTTATTAAATGCGCAGAATATTCCATTATTAAGATTTTTTGCCTTGATTCTGCCGCTATTTCTTAATATTTTGTAGATTTCCCGCTTTTTATTAGATATTGCAGATTTTAGTCCATCTGAATGAAGAGAATACTCCCACAATTCATTATCCGTCAGGTTAGTTAGTAAGTGATTGAGTATATCAAATGACCCAGTATCCTTGACTATTACAGGAAGATTAGACGATATTGCCACATGATCGCCTTTTTTTAATTCTCTAACTGGTACTGCAACTGGCTTGCTATCTTCGTTCATTTTAAAAACACTATGGTCGCCAGTAACTTTGATATTCCTGCCATATGCTAAAGATAATTCAAAAGCGTCTTTGGCATATTCATGTTTAATTACAGCACTAACTTCTTTTAGCACTATTTTATATGTATTAGGATCAAAACATGGCACTATGATCTTATGTTTAATTTTACCATTTTCGCAATCTTTTTCTATGTTATTAACGTAAGATTCAATCGGTTCCATATGCACATCCGAATTGTTAAACAGTATTACTTGTTGATCTGCCAGTATGCTATTAAATATCCTCACGATTTTCGTATCAAGCCTGTGTATCCTGTGATATGCCATTGTCAAAGCCTCTGAGAATCGCTTAGATTCATCATAACAACCTCGGACCCCAACAGGATTTACATTTCCCCAGTAGCTTTCCGGCTGGGGATTGACTAATGGGTCGCCGTAAACCTCAGAAGTTGACGCAAGCACGTATTTCGCCTTTTTTGCCAGCGCCAATCCAAGCGTGTTGTGTGTTCCCAGGCTTCCCACTTTTAATGTTTGTATTGGTATTTTCTGGTAATCGACAGGGCTTGCTGGAGATGCAAAATGCAACACATAATCTACATTTTCATTAATGACAATGTGCTTGCTGACATCATGATGGATATAGGTAAAATTCTCATCGCCTCTCAAATGCTCTATGTTTTTTAAGCTGCCTGTTATGATATTGTCCATAGCAATTACCTTAAAACCTTCATTCAAGAGAAATTCGCACAGATGGCTTCCTATGAATCCAGCCCCGCCGGTTATCAATACTGTTTTCATTTTTATTTGTTTTTGGTTAACTGGTTTTTTGTTAATGCAATATTTATCGAACTTTTTATTGTGGTTTATCCTTTATTCTTATAATATTTATTTGCTTTTTCCAATTGATCGACGTTTCCTATGTCATACCATTTCTTATCTGTTATGTAAGAATATACCTTTTCTCTCTTATGCAGCCATTCAATAAAGCTTCCGGTTTTATCCGGATTATTTCCCTGGGCAATGTATTTTTTTATTAATGATATCGTTTTTTTGGGAAATATGTAAATGCCGGTTGATGCCAACGTGGATTTTGGCGAGACTGGCTTTTCCTCAAAATTCACGACAAGATTATTGCTGACTTCGACAATGCCATAATGCTTTGCCAGTTCAGGGTCCTTGACATCATAAAGCACAAGTATATTTGATTTTGTTTTCTTGAAGTAATTAAAAACATCTATCATAGATAATTCAAAAAGGTTGTCTCCGGCAACCACCAGTATTTCTTCATCTATTTTTTTAAGGCTTATCAGATGGTGTATATCTCCCAAAGCGCCCAAACGGTCATCATTGCTTTTAGTTCCGTCATTTATTATTTCAATCGGCCTTTCGGAATCGAAATCTTCCAGCCACTTCCTGAAATGCTGCTCAAACTTGTCATTTGTCACTATGTAAATTTTTTTCAATGACTGAATGCTTTCTAATTTTCTTATTATATGCTCCAAAATTGGTTTTCCAGCTACGCTCAGCAATGGCTTTGGGGTGTTTTCCGTCAGGGGATAAAGCCTGGTTGCGTATCCGGCTGCTAATAGTATGGCATCCATCTAAACCACTTCTTTTCTTCCTATGCTTACATGCCGGAAGCCTGCTTTATTAAGGTGTTCA
Organism: uncultured Methanosarcinales archaeon; assembly: GCA_964544435.1. Taxonomy (GTDB): domain Archaea; phylum Nanobdellota; class Nanobdellia; order Woesearchaeales; family GW2011-AR4. The sequence continues at coordinate 7,639 of CAZJBR010000009.1, read as the reverse complement.
GGATTGTAGATATTCCTACCGTCGACAATTAATTGATGCCTCATCAAACCCCTTATCCGCTTTAAGTCAAGCTCCTTGAACTCGTTCCATTCGGTAACAATGACCAATGCGTCCGCATCTTTCGCAACATCATAGGGGTTGGTGCAGAAAGTTATGCCCTTTAGAATCTCCTTTGCTTTTTCCATTGCTTTTGGGTCATATACTTTTATTCTTGCACCGTCTTTCTGCAGTTCTGTTATTATGTCTATTGACGGAGCAAACCTCATGTCATCTGTATTCGGCTTGAAGGCTAGGCCAAGTATTCCAATTGTTTTTCCTTTAACGACCCATAATGCCTTTTCTATCTTTTTGACAAAGTGCCTTCTCTGGGCATTGTTTATTTCCTGAACTGATTTAAGCAATTTGAAATCATAGCCAAGCTTCTCGGAAATTCTTACAAAGGCTTCAGCGTCTTTCGGGAAACAAAATCCGCCATATCCAATGCCAGCATTCAAGAATTCTTTTCCTATCCTTTTGTCGGAGCCCATGCCTTCAGCGACTTTCTCAACGTCAGCCCCTGCCAACTCGCAGATGTTTGCTATTGCATTGATGAATGATATTTTTGTTGCCAAGAATGAGTTGGAGGCATGCTTTATTATTTCCGAGCTCTTGATGTCAGTAAAAATAATTGGCGCTTTTAACGGCTCGTACAGCTTTTTCATTATATTTTTCGCCCTTTCGCTTTCGCACCCAACTACAATCCTGTCAGGGCTCATAAAATCCTTTACAGCGCTGCCTTCCCTCAAGAATTCCGGATTGCTGACAACATCAAAGTCAACCTTGTGCTTGTTGTAAGCCCTTATTGTTTTTGCAACCTCATTGCCTGTCTCGACAGGAACCGTGCTTTTTTCGACAATTATCTTGTATGAATCCATGACATCGGCTATTGTCCTTGCTACGTTATCCACATAGCTCAAATCTGCCTCGCCATTCTCCTTTGGAGGAGTGCCAACGCAAATGAAAATTATTTCAGATTCCCTTATTGCCCCCTTCAAATCATTTGCAAAGCATAATCTTCCGGACTTCTTGTTCTTGAGAACCATCTCTTCCAGGCCCGGCTCGAATATTGGTATGATGTTGCTATTCAGCTTACTTATCTTATCTTTGTCTATGTCGACGCATACAACATCGTTGCCGATCTCAGCAAAGCAAGCTCCTGTGACAAGCCCCACATAACCTGCGCCGATTACTGCAATTTTCATAGTGTGGAAAAATACAATGCTATTTAAATATCTTACCTTTATCCTACTTTGTGCTACCCAACAAAAAGCTTTGCAAACGGGGCGACAAACAACAAGATATATAAACAAAACTTGCCTATTTTTTATTATGGAAACGAGGGACAAGATTATTGAAATCATAAAGGTCAAAGGGCCTGTCCTGCCTGTGCAGATCTCGAAAGAAATTGGAAGCAATATACTGATGGCCTCTGCGCATCTTGCAGAGCTAACGGCAAGCAGCAAGCTGAAAATATCAACAATCAAGGTAGGAGGATCGCCTCTTTATTATCTTGCCGGGCAGGAGCCTCTGCTGCAAAAATATACAGGGAACATGAATGACAAGGAGAAAAAGGCGTTTGACTTGCTGAGCCAGAATAAGGTGTTAAGGGATTCTGAGCAGGAGCCTGTGATAAGGGTTGCATTGAGGGAAATAAAGGATTTTGCGAAGCCTTTGAGCGTCAATTACAACAATAGCAAGGAAATATTCTGGAAATGGTATCTTGCAAGCGATGAGGAAGCTGAGCAGCTCATAAAATCAAAACTGGATATTGCTGAGAAACCAATGGAAAGTAAATTAGATGAAAAATCAGCAGGAAAAGTGCAGCAGGAAAGTGAAGAACAGCTAAAAGAAAAAAAAGAGTCAGATGCGAGTGAGCTGGTAGCTGGCGAACGAGTCTTGCGAGCCTCGCAAGTCACACGAACTCGCTCACAAGTCACAAGAAAATATAAAAAGAGGGAAACTGAAGATATGTTTCTCAAAGACATTCTGAAATTCTTCGAGAAAAACAAGATTGGCGTCATCAACACAGAAACAATCAAGAAGAATTCCGAGATTGATTTTATTGTTGAAATACCGAGCGTTGTTGGAAACCTGCAATATTACTGCAAAGCAAAAAACAAGAAGCGGGTGAGCGATTCCGACTTAAGCAATGCCTATGTGAAAGGCCAGTTCAAGAAACTGCCGATAATCGTCATCGCGCCGGGAGATCTGTCGGCAAAGGCTCAGGACATGGCAGGCAAAGAATTAAAAAACTTAACCTTCAAGAAAATTTAAAATGGGAGTAGCCTTAACTGAATTACTGCTTATTAAGGAGATCGATATTAAATTTCTTCAGAACAAGGTTTTGGCTGTAGATGCCCCAATGTGGCTTTACCAGTTCTTAAGCTCCATAAGGCAAAGAGACGGTTCCCTGCTGACGGATTCGAAAGGCAATGTAACGTCGCATTTAATGGGCTTGCTGACAAGATTATCTAACTTGAGTCAGCAAAATATAAAGCTGGCTTTTGTTTTTGACGGCGAGCCACCGAAGCTGAAGCATTTAACCCTTAAAAAGAGAAAAGAGATTAAACTCGAAGCCCAGAAAAAATTTGAAAGCGCCAAGGAAAAAGATGACGCTGAACTGATGAGAAAGTATGCTTCAAGAACTTCCAGATTAACTGATGAGATGGTAGATGAGGCAAAAAACCTAATAGAGGCATTTGGATTGCCTGTTGTGGAAGCGCTTTCTGAAGCAGAAGCCCAGGCGTCACTTATAGTGAAAAACAATGACGCATTTGCATTGGCTACAAATGACGCTGATGCACTCCTGTTTAAAGCTCCTAGAATAGTGAGGAATTTAAATATGGCCGGCAGGAAGAAAAAAACAAATAAATTGAGCTACGAAACCATAAGTCCTGACATTATCAATCTGGAGGATAACCTTAAGCATCTTGGGATAAGCCAAGAGCAGCTGATAGTGCTAGCAATGTTGATTGGAACTGACTACAATTCCGGCGGAATAAAAGGCATCGGACCGAAAACAGCTTTAAAGATGGTAAAAGGGTATGGAAAGGACTTTGAGTCCTTGTTTAAGGATACAAAATGGGATGATTTTTTTGAATTTTCATGGAGAGAAGTTTTTGATTTGATAAAAAATATACCTGTAAACGAAAACTATGATTTAAAATGGAAAGAGGTAGACGAAGAAAGGATTATGAGGCTGCTTGTAGATGAGCATGACTTTTCAGAAGAAAGGGTAAAAGCCCAGATAGAAGCATTAACAAATAAAAAAACACAAAGAATGCAGAAAGGATTGAGTGATTTCTTTGGTTAGAGATGAAAAAAATAACAGAATTTTCAATAGAACAATTTGAAAAATTGAAAAAAGAAAGAATTAAAGATGATAAAGCAAGAGACAAAGATAGAAAAATTATAAGATTTTTTAATAGATTAATTTTAATAGAAATGACTGTAGGTTTAGTTATAATGGTGATAATTTATTTATTTTATTGGAATAAACTAAAATGAAAAAAAACCTTAAATATTATCTAAAAGGCAAATTAAGCAGTAAGGAACTGCAGTTAGTTCCAACCTCCTTCGATGTTGTAGGGGACATTCTGATATTTTCGGAATTTCCGAAGGAATTGGGGAAAAGGGAAAAATTAATCGGCAACACAATACTGGAGAATTACCACCATATTAAAACAATTCTTAAGAAAACAAAAAAGTATTCAGGAAAGTTCAGAACGCCGAAATTAAAAGTTATTGCAGGGAAAAACAAGAAAGAGACGACACATAAGGAAAATAGCGTTCTTGTCAAGCTTGATGTTGAGAAAGTCTATTTCTCCGCAAGAATGTCTTCTGAAAGAAAAAGGATTGTAGATTTGATCAGGCCAAATGAATCAGTTCTCGTGATGTTTTCGGGCTGTGGAATTTATCCTCTGGTTATAGCAAAGAACACAAAATGCAAGGAAGTCCATGGAATTGAAATCAATCCAGTTGCGCATAAATATGCATTGGAAAATGCCAGAAAGAATAAATTAGAAAGCAAGATAAAGCTGTTTTTTGGCGATGTGGGGAAGGTTATGCCCAAGTTGAAGAAGAGATTTGACAGAATCCTGATGCCTCTGCCAAAAGGCGGAGAAAATTTTTTGGGTTTAGCCGTGAGATACATTAAGAAAAAGGGCATAGTCCACTTCTATGACTTCCTGCATGAAGACGAATTTTACAAGGCCGAAGGCAAGGTTGAGGAGGCGTGCAATAAACTAAATAAAAAATTCAAAATACTGAGAATTGTGAAATGTGGTCAGTATTCCCCAAGGTTTTATCGAATTTGCGTCGATTTTATTGTGGATTAATAGCTGGGAATTTTTGGTTCCTTGTTTCCCGGATTTTTAACTTTTTCAAGTTTTTATTCAGGATTTTTTATTAATCCCTTTGACCCTGGGGAATAAATGACATTGAAGTAAAATGAGTTTAGTCATCTCCATGGCATCACTTGTCCTCGAAATCCTCCATTGTGTTTAAATCCAGAATGCCTATCTGGAATTCTTTCTTGCCTTTCATATTAATCGTTGAAGAAGTTTAGATGAATAGGTATATAAAGAAATGTGGTGGTAAGGCATCACCATAAAATTTATAAACTTTGACCGCTTAAATGCAGCCATGAATACTGAAATATTCAATTCACTGGGATTGACGAAAAATGAGACTAAAGTTTATTTGACTCTTTTGGATTTAGGCACTGCGCAGGCCGGGAATATTACCGAGAGGTCAGGGATTCATAGGAGAAATGTCTATGATTCGCTTGCAAGGCTCATGGAAAAAGGACTGATAAGCTTTGTGACAGTAAACAACAAAAAGATGTTCAGCCCGGTAAACCCAAAAAGGTTTCTTGAGATCATAGATGAAAAGAAATTTGAGCTTGACAACCTGAGGGGCGATTTCAGCAGGTTAATTCCAGAGCTTGAATTAAGGACGAAGATGCAGGAAGGGCATGATGTCAGGTTTTTCAAGGGTTCTGAAGGTCTGAAAACAGTTTTTGAGGACATTATAAGGACGGGAAAGGACTATATCGGATATGGACCCGGTCACCAACTGGAAAAAATTCTGAAGCATTATTTCGGGCATTTTGTCAGCAAAAGGATAAAAGCAAAGATTGCCTTGAAGCTGATTTATGACGAAGAATCGCGCGGCAGGATAAGGAAAAATCCACTTAGCACAATAAGATACATCCCAGAACAGTACAGCTCAAGGGCTGCATTGAGGATTTATGGCGATAAAGTCGCGATTATGCTGCTTTCAGAGGAAGAGCCTTTGGCAATTGTTATAAAAAACAAGGCGATTGCAGAAGGCTACAGGAAATATTTTGAGGTCATGTGGAAAGCTGCCAAGCCTTAAGAGTGTGTACATAATTCTTCACGATTCTGAAGCTTTTTACCATCAATCTTCAATCCGCCTTCGGCAATTTTAGTGCGAGGCGTCGCTTTCTCGCCATATCGCTCCGCCTCGCCAATCTATTCAACTATTGAATAAATTCGAGGCAAAATTTAGTGGCAGGACAAATTTTGCCGAGGCTAATTAATGTCGCGACATGGAACGCGAGCAGTGAGTTGTGAGGCGAGTTCGCGAGCCTCACTCGCCAGCTACGAGCGTTCCTCGCAAGCAACAGCGACGGATTGAATTATGAAAATCTCAGAAAGCC